>NZ_JANSJC010000038.1:0-16287 GCF_047462375.1 Synechococcus sp. H55.8
ACCTGCAGGTCATCGGTAGCGTCCAAAACCACCCAGCCTTGCCCCACCGTCCGTTTCCACAACTCAAAGTGCAAGTGGGGCCCCGTCACCGCTCCCGTCGCCCCCACGTAGCCGATTACGGTGCCCTGCTTCACGACTTCTCCCACACCCACAGCAGATTCAGACATATGGCCATAGCGGGTGCGCTGGTTGCCGGCATGCTCCAGCACAACGGTGATCCCCAGACCGCCCAGGGATCCCGAAGTGACCACCTTGCCGCTCAAAGAGGCCAAGATCGGCGTTCCCAGGCTGGCCCCCAAATCCACCCCGGCATGGAACTCCGGCTCTCCGCGAATGGGGTGAATTCGCATGCCAAACCCAGAAGTAATCGGCACCGGATGGGGTAGGGGATAGAGCAGTCGTTCTTCACCTGCCGCCAGTTCTGGTAACTCCGGCGTTGGCGGTTCAGGCGCTTGGGTCTGGCTGGGATCCTCAATGCGAATCTCTTCACCTGGGGTGAGGATGATGCGGCGACCGGAGCTGCGTTCCATCAGCACCACCGGCACCCCACCTTCAGGTTGAGAAAAGGACGCCGTGCCGCTATTGCCGGGGGTGGCCAGGCCACGGTTTTTTTTCGGCTCAATAACCATTTCCCGGCCCACCACCGTCTCTGGGTGGGTTCCCGCCTCAAGAGCTTCTCCCCGTAGAGGAATGGCCCCATCCAGCAGCAGGGCTGCCGCCCCAGGCGTGTCCAGAGCCGGCTCCACCACGGGCGGTGGGGGCAAAGGGTTGGGTTGTGTCTGGGCCAGCAGAGCCGTGGGATAGAGCCAAAGCAGACCCAGCCAAAAGCGCAGCCGTCGCCTTTGTGGGAAGAAAAGGCGCGCTGCCGCAACCAAAGGCTTCATCACCGCACTCAACACAGGCCACACAAGAAAAACCAGAAAGGCTACAGATCGCCGCCAACAGGAGTGTGATAGCTCAAGCGAACTTGGTCAGGTGCAAGCGTCAGGATGGATCCTTGCTCCCCTTGTGTTTGTACTCGCACCCGCCCATCCTCGGCAAGGCCCAAGACCGTGAGGCTGCTTTCCCCCTGGGCTCCTTGGACTTGCGACTGAACCATCCAGGCTTCGTACTCTGGGCGAACGGGGCCAAATCCCTCTTGCAACCAGACCTGGAATCCCTGCTCCATCCCCTGCAGAACCCAGCCGGCAATCTCGGTGCGGTCGAGGGACTGTCGGGATCCCAAGATGTGGGCTAAGGTGATCGCCCCGGCGGGCACGGGATTGTTGATATTCACACCCACGCCGGCCACCAGCCCCAGCAGTTGCCCGTCCCCCCCAAAGCGGCTTTGCACCAGGATCCCCCCCAGCTTGAGCAGAGAATCCGGGCCCACCACCACCAGATCGTTGGGCCATTTCAGCCGCAGCGGGATCCCCAGTTTTTGCCGCAGACTGCCCGCAATACCCCAGCCCAAGGTCAGGGTCAGTTCCAGCAGCGAGTGATGCAAGGGCGGGGATCCCAGCCAGACCGATAGATACAGCCCTCCCGGCTCAGAGTGCCATACCCGCCCATGTTGACCTTGCCCGGCCCGTTGGCGGGTGCTGACCAAAACCGTGCCCACCGGCAGCGGCTGTGGAAACCGGCGGCTCCAGTCCAGGAGCAGCCGATTGGTGGAATCGGTTACCGCCACCTGCAGGAGGTAATGGCCCCAATGGCCCACCTGGGATCCCAGCCGCGAGGGGGAAAGCATCTCCCTCAGCTCAGCACAATATCTTCCGCCGGACGCTGGGCCAGCCGCTTTAGGTTCTGATAGCGCAACATGTCCAGTAGATCATTGCCGGAGCGCCCCTCCAGACGGGCCTCCACGTGCAGCGCCTGCCCCAGAGCCTCCACCGCCTGCAGCCGTGGGATCCCGCGCAACACCAGACGATCCACCGCATAGGCATCGGCAGCCAACAGACGGCGGTCGTTGGTTTGGTCGCGGCGCAACTGCCAGAGGGCCAAGCCACTCAAACCTCCCGAAACCGTTGCTCCCACCGGATCCTGCTGCACAGCCTCAAAGATCAAGCTCAACCCTCCCAGAGCTGCTATGGCCAGGTAAAAGTCGATCTGCCGCGAGGCTGCCCGGCTGTAGTAGCCCACCTTGTGCAGGAACAGCCCCGCTCGCTGCAGGGGGGTAAATTGCCGCCACTCGTAGGGCTTGATAAACAGCCGCATTTGCCGTTCCCAGGGCATTTGCCGACGGCCCTTGATCACCACTGTCTGCCGTTCCGAGGCCGGCAAGATCTTGACGCTCTCTCGCATACTGGCAGGCAGCAGATCCAGCAGGCGCTCGATCTCAGCCTGCTCCAGAACGTAGTTTTCGTAGCCGTAGTATTCCGAGTCCATGCCGGGCCTGCTCCTCAGCTTAATCCCATCGCCTGACGCATCTCTCGCACCGCCCGATCCAGTCCTACCAGCACCGCTCGGCTGATAATGCTGTGGCCGATGTTCAGCTCCTCCATACCCGGGATCCGCGCCACCGGGCCGACATTCCAGTAGGTGAGACCATGTCCCGCATTCACCCGCAGGCCCAGTTGAAGGGCCTGTTGGCAGCCTTTTTCCAGATGCTCAAGTTCCACCTGCCGCCGAGCTGCGGAGGCAGCTTCGGCATAGCGCCCCGTGTGCAGCTCCACCCAGCGGGCCCCCACCTGGGCGGCAGCGGCAATTTGCACTGGATCCGGGTCGATAAACAAGCTGACCGGAATGCCGGATCCCTGCAGTTGGCCGACCACATCGCTAAGACGCGCCACCTGCCCTGCCACATCCAGGCCCCCCTCGGTGGTGATCTCCTCCCGCCGTTCGGGAACCAAAGTGACGTAGTCGGGCTTGATCTCCAGAGCAATGGCCACCATCTCATCGGTGGCGGCCATCTCCAGGTTGAGGTGGGTGCGCACCGTTTGCCGCAACAGCCGCACATCCCGATCTTGAATGTGACGGCGATCCTCGCGCAAGTGCACTGTGATCCCATCTGCCCCCGCCAACTCGGCGATCACTGCCGCTGCCACCGGATCCGGCTCTACGGTGCGGCGAGCCTGGCGAAGGGTGGCAATGTGGTCGATGTTAACTCCAAGACTTAACAAGGCCTGACTGCTGTGGGTGTAAAGGATTCTAGAATGCTCCTAGTATTACATTATGCAATTTGCGCCGGTCAGACGAGCCTGGATGCTGTGGGGCTCAGGCGGCGGGGAGGCAGCCTTTACTCTATGATCAAAATGCTCGAAAGCGATGTCTCGCCTGTGCGGGATCCACTCCAGGCTTGCCATGACTGATCCAAATGCCTCTCTGGCGGTGGGACAACACTCAATCATTGACCGGGCGCGGGTGCCGGCCCTGATTGCCCAATACCTGCCGGTGGAGATCTGCATTTACTACCAGGTTGTGCCCGTGGCCCTGGATACCGACAGCCTCATTTTGGGCATGGTGGATCCCCAGGATTTGGCAGCGCTGGACTACGTGAGCAAGATGCTGGCCTATTCCCAGATCTCCGTTGAGCCGATCCCGCTCACCGCTCAGCAGCAGCAGGATCTCATTGCCTACTACTTCAGCCATCCCCCCGACCCGGCAGAGGTGGAGCGGCTGCGCCTCCAGGCCCAAGCCAGCCGGGTGACGCGGGAGGTTCCCGCTCCTGTGGCGGGGCCACCCACGCAGTTGACGCCAACCCAGCCCCCCTCCGCTCGGCCAACTGCTCCGCCTGTCCCCGCCGACGAATCGGAAGAGACGGTGCAGCAGTTGCTCAACTCGATGCTGCGACGGGCTTTGGATGAGAAAGCCGAGCAGATTTTTGTGGAACCTCAAGAGGGGGCTTCTTGTCGGGTGCGCTACCGTCAGCAGGGGATTTTGCGGGATCTGTTCAAAGATCTTTCGGAGTCCATACGGGCGAAGTTGCTCGCCTCCATGAAGCGGATGATGGCACTGGATCCAGAGCTGCTCGGAGAGCCGCAGCAGGCAGAGGTGGAACGGGTATACCGGGGGGAGCCACTGGTTTTGCAGTTGCGCATTATCCCGCAGCGCTCCAAAAGTGGCCAGACTGCCCTCGCCAGAGAAGGAGCCATCTTGAGTATTTTGCGAGGGGAAGCCCTCCAGAAATATCAACAAGGTCAGAATAACCTCCGCGTCTCCGAGACCTTAGCCTTGGCCCAACAGACCCATCAACTGCTACAACAACTGCAAAGTGCTCTCAGCAACACAATCGACAAACTCAAGCAGTACCCCAGTCCACCGCGGAGCGACTGGCCCCTGATGACAGAGGTGTTGGCAGCTATCCAGGCTCAAGCCCAGATGATCGCCATCCATCAGCAGGACTGGGAAAAACTCAATTCCGGCAGTTGAGCCCCCAGGCATTTCGAGGGCATCTTAGCTTTTGCCTTGCTTCTTGGCTTTATGGGCTCCCAATGCCTTTTGCCGGTGGCCCAAGTTTCTCATTCCCGTTGCAAACCCAAGCAGTTTTTTCCTAACGGGATCCCTCCCGCAACAGCACCAAAATCACACCGGCAATAATGCTGATGGTGGCCCCGGCAATGAGACTGGTGGCCAGACGTTCCAGCCGTTCTCCGATGCTCTGAGCGGTGTCGAACTTAAAAGTCAGTTTTTCCAGGTCACCTGATAGTTTCTCGACG
This sequence comes from Synechococcus sp. H55.8, assembly GCF_047462375.1. Lineage (NCBI taxonomy): Bacteria > Bacillati > Cyanobacteriota > Cyanophyceae > Synechococcales > Synechococcaceae > Synechococcus > Synechococcus sp. H55.8. The sequence continues at coordinate 4,638 of NZ_JANSJC010000038.1, forward strand.
TCGCCCGATAGTTTCTCGACGTCGCCCGATAGTTTCTCGACACGCTCTGAGAGCTTTCCAGTATCTCCTGCGAGCCGATCGATCCGCTGCAAAATTTCCCCTTGTTGTTGGCTGAGGTGGGCTATTGCTTGGCTGTTGGTCTCGACCAAGCGCTCAAGCCGATCTAGGCGTTCTTCTGTTGAAATCGTCATGGGGTTTGCAAGTTACAGGCTACGTGTCTCTCGATCGTAAGCTACTGGCGGCCATTCGTCTTTTCGATGCTGGCTCCTGCTGGGTGCGATAATCTTGAGATCGTGCAGTCTTGTCCGTTAGCTCCCATGCCGTCCAAAGATCCAACGTCTCTGCCCAAGCCCCAGTCGGCACCTGCCAGCTCGGGATCCCGCACCTGGTGGCAGGCGCAGCGGGAAAACCTGCTGACGGTTGTGCTGGCGCTGCTGTTGGCTTTCGGCATTCGCACCTTTGTGGCGGAGGCGCGTTGGATCCCCTCCGATTCCATGCTGCCCACCCTGGAAGAAGGGGATCGGCTGGTGGTGGAAAAGGTCAGCTACCGCTTTGGCCCGCCCAGACGCGGCGACATCATTGTTTTCTACCCGCCTGCCAAGCTGAACTTCAACGGCGCCTACATCAAGCGGGTGATCGGCCTACCTGGGGATCGCATTCGTATCGCCGATGGTGAGGTCATCATCAACGGGATCCCACTGCAGGAGGACTATATTTATGCTCCTCCCAACTATTCTTGTCCTGGAGAGCGCTGCCCTGGAGTTCCCAACCAGGGATCCGAATTTGTAGTTCCTCCTCACTCCTATTTTGTGATGGGGGACAATCGCAATGACAGCCAGGACTCCCATGTGTGGGGTTTTTTGCCGGAAGAAAACATCATCGGCAACACCATTTTTCGCTTTTGGCCCCCGAATCGCCTACACGTTTTCACCCCGCCAGAATATCCCGAGCTGCGTTCGGAAACTCAAGTGTTGGGCGACACCGCCCGCTAGGGAGGTCGCTTGACTCTGCCTGGGCTGCTCAGTGCAGCCGCTCCAGCACATAGTCCACCATTTGAAACAGAGCCCGGCGGGCTACAGAATCCGGGAGCACTTCCAGCGCCTCGGCGGCCTGACGGGCATAGTCTCGCGCCAACTGACGAGAGCGTGGGATCCCTTCGCTTTGATACACCCACTCTAGGGCCTGCTTCAGGTCTTGCGGGTTGGACAGTTCCCTGAGAATGAGCTCCCGCATCTGGGGAAATTCCTCTAAGGCGAATAAAACGGGTGCGGTGAGGTTGCCCTGGATGAGGTCGGATCCCACCGGCTTGCCGAGCATCTCTGCCGAAGCGGTGAAGTCCAGCAGATCGTCAACGATCTGAAAGGCAATGCCCAGATCCCGCCCAAAATCGAATAGCCGATCCGCCACCTCCTCGCTCACCCCACTCAGCAGACCGGCAGCCTTGGAACTGCCGGACATCAGGGAGGCCGTTTTGTAGAAGCTCTTGGCCAGGTAGTCCTCCATCGACACATCCGGGTTGAAGCGGGTAAGGCTCTGACGCACCTCTCCTTCTGGCAGATCCATGATCACCTTGGAAAGGAGCTTCACCACTTCCAGATTGTCCAGACTGGCCAAATACCAGGCAGCCTGACCGAAGAGGTAATCCCCCGCCAGCACGGCTATCCGATTGTCGAAGAGGGTGTTTACCGTGTCGATTCCTCGTCGCACGTCGGCAGCATCGATGACATCATCGTGTACCAAGCTGGCCGTGTGGATCATCTCGGTAATCTCTGCCAAGCGCCAGTGGCGGGGTGTGATCTCCCCATCGGGAGTGGTGGCACGGGCAATGAGGAGCACAATGGCTGGCCGGATCCCTTTCCCACCTGCCGAAAACAGATGCTCGGCAGCCATAGCCAGAATGGGGTGCTTGGCGCTAACCAACCGCGTCAGGTTCTGGCGTAAACGCTCCAGATCCGCTTCTACAGGGCCAAAGGGGGAGAGCACAGAGGTCATGGAGCCAGCGTATGAGAGGTTTTACAAAATTTCATATCTTTTCTTATTGTAGAGTACCCTATCGTTCCCAGGGAAAACCAAGCAGTATTATGCAAGCAGTCTTCTGCCCTTTTTATGTCCGATCCTGTCCTTCCACTTGGCGCTCGCTCCGTTCCACCGCTCCCTTCAGAACCCGATTGGGAGGAGGAGTGGGAGTTGGCGCTGGAAAAGCCGCCCCTGTCTGGGCGGGCCCAGCCTCACCATCATGATCCTCAGTCACGGCGCAAGTTGATCAACCGCTTGGCGCGCATCGAGGGGCACGTTCACGGGATCCGCTCCATGATCGAGCAGGATCAACCTTGTCCAGATGTGCTGCTACAAATTGCCGCCGTCAAGGGGGCGCTGGATCGGGTGGCGCGGCTGATCCTGGACGATCACATCCGCCATTGCATCCGCCACGCCATCGAGACCGGCAATATCGAAGTGGAGCTGGAAGAGCTGCAACGGGCCCTGGATCGCTTTATCGGCTAGGTTGCGATGGCCAGATGTCTGGGCTGAACCTGAAAGGCTCCCTGGCTTGGTTGGGGGAAACACCAAGCCGGGGTGTTGATGCGGTTGCCAAGGCCGGCTGTTCTGGCTGATGCTATCTAATGCTATTCGGTAGCTGGATCTCCCTGAGAAGGCTGGGCGTAGCGCTCTAGCAAGCCCCTGTTCTTCAGTTGCCATTGCAGGCCCATGAAGGCACAGTTCAGGAACTCGTCGATCTCCTCCCGGCTGAACTGCATGGCCTTGCCGATCTCAAAAATGAGCGCCTCCTCCTTTTCTGTCAGCTCGTTGTTGACCACCGCCATTGTTGTCAGATCCCGCAGGATCAAGGCCCCGGCTGCGTTGTGCAGAGGCGGGATCCCGCTGAGGTCTAGGGTTGCGTCTGTTTTCTCGGCCAGATAGGTTTGGGCCACCTGTTCTTCAATGCCCATCCCTTCGGCAATTTGCAGGAAAAAGTTGGTTTCCTCTTCGTCCAACTGGCCGTCCACTCGGGCCACCGCGATCAGGGCTTTGAGGTAGAGCTGGCGCTGCTCATCTGTCAAGTCGGCGTAGTTGACCATGGGGGGTGTTGCTGAGTGTGGGTTTCCTCTTCAACTTTGCCATGAAGAGCGCCGCCCGGCGTCGGTTTGGCTCTTTTTCAGCCAAGGAAAAAATCGACTAAAATAGAGAGCCTGTGTCTGCCCAGATTTCCGGTAGGGGATCGGGGTGGCGGGCACGGGTTTGATTTTGGTTTTTCTCTAACCACCCTTCACAGCTTGCGGAGCAACCCTAAGGAGCAGATACCCCATGGTCAAATTGCGGCTCAAGCGCTACGGAAAAAAACGGCAACCCAGCTATCGCATCATCGCCATCGAAAGTAAAAGCCGTCGCGAGGCCCGTCCGCTGGAGGAATTGGGCTACTACAACCCGCGCACCAAAGAGACGGTTTTGGAGACGGCGGGCCTGCTCAAATGGTTGCGTTGTGGCGCTCAGCCCACGGAGACCGTGGAGGGTCTTCTCAAAAAGGCCGGCATCTACGAGATGCTGAAAGCAGGAGAAGGCGGAGTGGTTGCCTCGATTCGCATCCCGGCCATCGCCAAGCCTGAAGCTGGGATCCCTGAGCCAACAGAAGAACCTGCTACGGAAGCTCCTGAACCCGATGCAGAGCCGGCTGTGGCAGAGGCTGGATCCCTGCCAGAATCGAGCCACCAAGAATCTGCAATTGAAGAGCCACGGGTCGAAGAAGCAGCCAAAGCCTAGGATAAGGACTTCGTCCCGCTGACGCCATCGGTTAACCTTTTGGCTATAGGCTCGGCTTGAACCCGTTTTTCCTTGCCAGACGCCCATGCCAGACTACAAAGCCCTTGTCCATCTTTTGATCGAGCCGTTGCTCAGCTCATCTGGGCTGCAGATGGACGTGGAAACCACCTGTGGCGGGCGCAAGGTATGGCTGCGGCTGGCCTTTGACCCCAAGGATCGCGGGCGGGTATTCGGGCGCGGCGGGCGCACTCTGCAGGCGATTCGGCAGGTGATGATGGCGGCAGCCCAGTTGGCGGGCCAGTCTTTGTACATCGACATCTACGGCGAGGCAGGAGAGCGGGAATGAGCCAGATCCTCACCTTTTTGGGTAAGGGGGGCACAGGCCGGAGCACGTTGGCGGTGGCAGCAGCGCGGGCAGCAGCCCAACAGGGGCGGCGAGTGCTGTTGGTGGGCCATCAGGCGGGGCCGGCGCTGGAGATGCTCTTGGGCGGGATCCCACTTGCCGGGGAGCCGGTGACCATTGCTGCCAATTTGAGCGTGGTGCAGTTGCGCACAACTCAGCTTCTGGAACAACACTGGACGGCGGCCAAAGAGCTGGAAGCCCGATATGTGCGCACTCCCTTTTTCCGGGAGATCTACGGTCAGGAGCTGGGGGTGTTGCCGGGCATGGATCAGGCGCTGGCCCTGGAAGCGCTGCGCCGCTACGATGCCAGCGGCCAATACGACTGCATTCTCTACGATGGGCCGGGGGATCTGACCACCTTGCGGGCTTTTGGCATCCCGGAGGTGGCCAGCTGGTACTGGCGGCGGGCTTCCCAGGCTTTTCTGGGATCCGACTTGGCCAAAACCCTGCGCCCTTTTGCCGAGCCGTTGCTGCGGTCGGTCAGCACCGTGGAGTTCTCGTCTCTAGAGGATCTGTCGAATCGGCTGGGGGGGATGACCAACATTTTCGAGCAGGGGCGGCAGGCCATCGCCGATCCGCGCCGCGTGTTGGCCCACCTGGTGACCACCCCGGATCCGATGGCCGTCCAAACCGCCCGTTACCTCTGGGGCAGCGCTCAGATGGTGGGGCTGACGGTGGGCGGCCTCTGGGTCACCCCTCTGGCTCCGGGCGAGGTCTCGGCTGCCGATTTTTTCCCCTTGACCGTACGCACACTTCCCCTGCGTCAAGGATCCGATTGGTCAGCTTTGGAGGCAGCGGTGGGGGGCATATTCGCCGTGCCGGATGTGCCGCCGCCCGTGGCCATCGACGAGGGAGCGCGTACAGTCAAGCTGTTTATTCCCGGCTTCAGCAAGGCCCAGATCGAGCTGAGCCAGTCGGGCCCGGAGCTGACCATCACCGCCGGGGATCAGCGGCGCAATTTGTTCTTGCCTCCCAGCCTGGCGGGTCGGCAGGTGGCCGGGGCCAAGTTTCAAGAACCCTTCTTGGTCATCAGCTTCGGCTAGGCCATCACGCCAGCGGAGGAGAAGGCGATGTTGGCCAAACGGATCATTCCCTGTCTGGATGTGGCGGCGGGGCGGGTGGTCAAAGGGATCCAGTTTGTGCAGTTGCGCGATGCCGGGGATCCGGTGGAGCTGGCCCAGGCTTATGATCGGGCGGGGGCGGACGAGCTGGTCTTTCTGGACATCACCGCTACCCACGAGGAGCGGGAGATTTTGCTGGAGGTGGTGCAGCGCACGGCGGAGCAGGTGTTCATCCCCCTCACGGTGGGAGGTGGGATCCGCGATGTGGAAGGGATCCGGCAACTGTTGCGGGCCGGGGCCGACAAGGTAAGCCTCAACTCGGCGGCAGTCCGGGATCCGGATCTGGTCACCCAGGCCAGCCGTCAGTTTGGATCCCAGTGCATCGTGGTGGCTATCGACGCCCGCGCCAAACCAGGGGGATGGGAAGTGTACGTGCGCGGGGGGAGGGAGCCGACGGGGCTGGACGTGGTGGAGTGGGCCAAAACCGTGGCCGAGCGAGGGGCAGGGGAGATCTTGCTCACCAGCATGGACGCCGACGGCACCCAAGCGGGCTACGACCTGGAGCTGACCCGCCGCGTGGCCGAGGCGGTGGCGGTGCCGGTGATCGCCTCAGGGGGGGCGGGAGACTGTGCCCACATCCGCCAAGCTCTGCAGGAGGGGGGGGCAGAGGCAGCCCTGTTGGCTTCTCTGTTGCACTACGGCCAGTTGACGATTGCCCAGATCAAAGCCGATTTGGCCGCCCACGGCATTCCGGTGCGCTGCTAAATCTTGGGGGGTTGCCCATGCAGGATCTGGCCGATCTCTTGCCCCATGTCAGCCGCCTTGCAGAAGCAGCCGGGCAGGCCATTCTGGAGATCTATCGGCAAGAGCAGATCCAAGTCAGGGACAAGACCGACTTCTCCCCCCTCACTGAAGCAGATCTGGCCGCCCACCACCTGATCCTGCGGGGCCTGCAAGATCTAACTCCGGGGATCCCCGTGCTGTCGGAAGAATGCGGCGGGATCCCCTATTCGGAGCGGCAACAGTGGCGGCAGTTCTGGCTGGTGGATCCCCTAGATGGCACGCGCGAGTTTATCGGGCGCAACGGCCAGTTCACGGTCAACATCGCCCTCGTCGAGGCGGGGATCCCCATCTTAGGCGTCGTCCATGCCCCGGCTCTCGGCCTTACCTACAGGGCAGCGCAAGGGCTGGGGGCCTACAAAGGCAAAGAGCCCATCCGGGCCCGCCCCCCCGCCCAGGCTCCTCTGCAGGTGGTGGCCAGCCGTTCCCACCGCAGCCCGGAGACGGAGCAATTCCTGGAGCGGCTGCGACGGCGCTACGGTTCTCTCGAAGTCAAGTCTGTGGGTAGCGCCCTCAAGTTTTGCCTGGTGGCCGAGGGATCCGCCCATCTCTACCCCCGCTTTGGCCCCACCCTGGAATGGGATACCGCCGCCGCCCACTGTATCGTCGAGCAGGCGGGGGGAAGTGTCACGAACTTGCAAGGGGATCCCTTGCGCTACAACAAACCGGAGCTGCACAACCCGCCCTTTGTAGCAGCTGCCGAAGGCGTTACCCAACTGTGGCAGGAGCTGGTTCCCTAGAAAGCCTACATGCCCATCTCGGTCGGGTTAAAGCCATCCGGGAACTTCGTGTACTCGTCGTAAAGGGCGCCACGGAAGTGGGTGTTGGTGATGATGGCTCCGCGCAGATCGGCGCCAATGCGCAGATCGGCCCGGTTCAGCTCTGCTTCGCTAAGGTCAGCCCTGAGCAACTTAGCCCGGTAGAGGTTGGCCCCCCGCAGATCCGCCTTCACCAACTTAGCTCCGATTAGGTTCACCCGTCGCAGCTTGGCTCCGCGCAGGTCGGCTCCGGAGAGATCCGCCCCTGCCAAATCCGCCTCGCGCAGATCCGCCCCACTCAAATCGGCATCCCGCAGAATGATGCCCCTCAAGTTCGCACCGCTCAACTGGGCTCCGCTCAAGTTGGAGCCAGAGAAATCCCGCTGGCCAGACGCATAAGCCTGCAACAGTTGCTTGGCATCTAAAAGAGGCTTGATACTCGCTGTTGTCATCGCTGTTGGTTCTCTCGCAAAAACGCAGGAAGGCTACCTTAACCCAAGCTCCCCCCCCTGCCAGAAGCAGGCCGAGAGCTCTTCTGGGCTAGCTTACCACTCTGTGTCCCCCCGGTAAGGACACCCCAACCCACCTAAGCCAAGAGGAAACATGCCCCAGGAACTCAGGCAGACACGGCCTCCCATTGTTCAAAGCTGGTCGATTTCGCGGCGCAGATTTTCCAACTCCGCATCTACCTCGCTTTCAGCCGAGGCAGCAGATTGGGCTTGCGGCAAAACTTTCCGCTCTCCGGCGGGCAATTGGCCCTGCATCGCCGCTTTCAGCATCATCAGCTCGTGATCGACATCCGACCCACCTGCTTCCAAAGCGGCAAACTGGTTCTCCAAGTTGTCCACCGCCAGCTCCGCCACCGCCGCCGACTGAGCTTCCAGGGAGTTCACCTTCTCCTCCATGCGCTCGAAAGCCGCGAAGGCACTGGTGGCGTCCACCCGTCCGATGACCTGGTTAATTTGTTGAGAAGCCTTGGCAGCGCGGGCCCGGGCGATGAGCATATCTTTCTTGGTCTTGGCCTCGGCGATTTTGCTCTCCAGCTTGGTCATGTTGGCCTTTAAGACCTCCACCTGCTTGGTCTGCTCATCCAACTGCCGCTTCAGGCTCTGGGCAGTTTCGGCAAAGGTTTTCTTGCGCACCAGCGCTTCGCGGGCCAGGGCTTCGTTGTTGTTGCGCAGGGCCAACTCGGCCCGTCTTTGCCACTCGTCAACGTTCTGCTGCGCTTGCTCATACTGCCGCTCGATCCGCTTCTGGGCAGCAATGGCCTGGGCAACCGCTTGCCGCATTTGGTAGTGATCCTCCGACATGTCCTGAATGGTTTGGTTCAGGATTTTCTCCGGATCTTCGGCGCTGCTGACCAGCGCGTTGATATTGGATCTGATGATTCGGCTGACCCGATCGAACAATCCCATCGGTTGTTTCCCCCTCTAGCAGTCTGACCTAATGCTACCCTTGCCGTTCCGGTGCCTTCCAGTGCTTCTACCCCAGTATAGGGATCCCTGGCCGAGATCCGAGGAAATGGGTCAGAGGGGATCCTGCCCCAGCCTTTATGTCTTATCCCCGGATCTCGGTGGATTGCACCGGACTACGGGGGTACTGATAAAGCCCAGAAGGCTTATCGAACGTCGGTGTTGGACTGTACGACCAGTCCAGAGACGGGGGCCCGAAGGGCGCTGGGCTGTTGCTTGGCCAGCCCGATGTCTGGCTAGGTCGATGGAAGTTGATCGTCGGGCGAGTTCCCCAAATCTAGGAGGCGGATCATGTTCTCAAAAGCCTGGGCGGCGCGCGAGAGGTGGCGTTGGCGATGCTTGAGCAGCAGAAAGGGGCGTCGCAGAGCATCCGATCCGGCGGCCAGGGGCACTGCCCGCAGATCCCCCAGGCGCACTTCGTTGCGGATCATCAATTCCGAGATGGCGCCAGCTGCGGATCCCTGACTGACCAGGGCCTTGACCATTTCCCCACTTTGCAGGCGCAAGATGACCGATAGCCGCTCGACAGGGATCCCCCAGCAGGCCAGGGCAGCTTCAAAACGCTGCTGGGTGCCGGATCCCGGCTCCCTCATGATCCAGTCGGTTTCCACCAGATCTGAGATCTCGATGTTTGGCCGACCATACCAAGGATGTCCTCTGCCGACAATGAGGCAGAGGCGATCCCAATCGATGACGTGCTGTTCCAGGTGAGGTCGATCCTCAGGTCGGATAACGCCCTCCACCAGGCCCAGATTGAACTTGCCCTGCAGCAAACCCTCGGCAATGGCCTCTGTGTTGGCCAGCGTGCAGCGGATCTGAATGCCGGGGTAGCGCTGCTGGTAGAGGCTGAGGCGGTAGGGCAGCCAGTAGTTGCCGATGGTGAGGCTGGAACCGAGGTGAAGCTCCCCCATCTGCAGATTATTCAGCTCTTTGAGGCCCTGTTCCGTCTGCGCCACCCGCTGCAGAATCTCTTGGGCCTGCCCCTTCAGCCATAGCCCAGCTTCCGTCAACTCCACCCGCCGCCCTATCCGGTGAAACAGCGGGATGCCGTAGCTCCGCTCCAACGCCTGAATGGCAGCGCTGACCGCTGGCTGGGTGATGTAGAGGGCAGCGGCAGCCCGGGTGAAGTGCAGGTGCTCTGCCACCGCCAAAAAAATCCGCAGTTGCTCCAACGTCATTTTCCAGGGATCCCTGCGCATCGGCGGAGTGGATGTTGATTTCTCAAAGCCACCCTGTGGCTCGGCCATGCCAACACAACCGGATCACATAGATCATAACTAGGATTTATTTTTTTTAGAGTTAAAACCATTTGATTTTATCAGTTGCCTCCCTTACCGTCGAGGCAGAGCTTGGCGGTGGAGATGCTGATGAGTTGGTGGGTGACGCTGTTGGTGGGGTGTGGCATTGGCTTTTGCGCCGGTTTGTTTGGCTTGGGGGGCAGCTCTTTGGGCACGCCGTTGCTGCGGTTGCTGGGGATGCCGGCAGTTGTGGCGTTGGCCAGCCCTCTGCCCCTCACCTTGCCCAGCGCTCTGGGAGGAGTGGTCGCCTTTCAAAAACGGGGAATGATCCACTGGCGGGTGGTGGGTCGCACAGTGGTCTGGGGGATCCCGGCGGCAGCGCTGGGGGCATGGACGACGAAGTTTCTGCCGGGAGTGGTGCTGATGTTGCTGACGGCGGTGTTCATTTTTGGGATCGGGCTATACGGCGTGAGCGGATTACGGGGTTTTCTGCCCAGCGAAGAGAAAAAGGAATTGCACCTGGAGCGGATCCCGGTGGGTTCTCTCTTGTTGAATTTCTTGAATGGGGTGCTGGCCAATGGCGGCGGACTGGTGTTGGTGCCTTTCTACCAACTGGCCATAGGGCTGGATCTGCGGAGCGCTCTGGCCAGCTCCCTTGCTTCGGTGGCGTTGTTGGCCGTCCCCGAAATTTTGGTTCACAACAGCCTGGGGCATATTGATTGGGGCACCACCTTCTGGCTGGCGTGGGGGGTGTTTCCCTGCACGGTGCTGGGGGGTAGATTGGCGTTGCGACTTTCCACGCCGTTGCTGACCCGCCTGTACGGGGGATTTTTGGTGGTGCTGGCCCTCTACTTCAGCATCCGGGAAATCCTGCAATCGTCCACGTGATCAGCTAGAAACCGCAGGAGCCCCAGCAGCCGACCCCCCCACGGATCCCTCGGGGGCGGTTTGGCATTTCTGGCTGGGCAAACCCTATGGTAGGAAGGCTTTGTGGTTTTCTGGCTATTTCTGTGCTGGCGTGGGCGGAGCTCCTCTTTCATAGGAGTTCCGTAGCCAGGCGGGCTCTTTCCCACGCAAGAGATGGATCTACATGAGCTGTAGTGGATAACACTGAAAAAAGTTGTAACGTTCGCTTGTCCCAATGCCCTCCAGAGCCGATAGTGTCTGCCTAACCTGCAGGGACGCCACATCCGCGCTCAGGGCTTTCAAACCGGCTCCCAAAAAACCCTGCTACAGGCGGCCTTGCGATCCATCTGAATCCCAGCCCAACGCCGGCGCGGCTTCAGGAGTTCGCATGATTTGGCGAGGAAAGTTTTGCGTCTGCGAAGGGTAACCTGAGACCAAGAATAAGACCTGAATGCTGGCCTAAATTGCGTGTATCTGGATACCTGAGTTCTGCGAAGGTGGAGTGGATACTGCCATGAGCCGACTTTCCTCTCATGAAGCCTATCTGAAGAGGATGCTCTTCCGCCCGACCACTGCAGCCCCCCACGGCATGACGTTGATCGAGTTGCTGGTGGTCATCGTAATTGTTGGTATTCTCTCCGCTGTGGCTATTCCCAATCTGCTCAATCAGATTCGTCGCTCCAGAGTTGCTGAAGCCCAAGCAGCTTTGGCGACCGTTGGCCGTGCTTCAGAAGTTTTCCGCATGGACTTTACGGTTTATCCCTCCGGCTACACCGATATCGAATTCGGTGGGGTTCACGGGGATCGCTATTTGCAAGACCCCTGGCCAGCCTACAACTATCGTCTTCCTGAAGTGGTTCCTCCTGCTCCTGGCGTGACCGGCATGCGTTGGATGACTGAGGCTCATACCCATGTGAGTGCTGGTGGGGAGCTTCTGCGCTGTGACATCGGCCTTGGGGATCGCCAGCAAGAGGTTTTGGCTTCTGGCTACGACCTGCACAACTCCTGCAACCTCTATCGGTGAAACTCTGAAGATTTCACACAACGGGACTGGGCGGACTTGAACCGCCGGCCTAGCGCTTAGGAGGCGCTTGCTCTATCCATCTGAGCTACAGCCCCAGACAAAGAGAGAATGGAGTAAGGGATGCTGGGCAACACCTACCGATCTTAAACCCCCAACTTAGATTACCAGAAAGAGCCATCTAGACCTTTGCCT
>NZ_JANSJC010000039.1:0-16098 GCF_047462375.1 Synechococcus sp. H55.8
AGGGATCCCGGTTCAACTGATTACCCTGAAGAGCCTGCTGTTCCCTCGAGCTTTGGCACAACTGGATGCGGACAGCAGCTACGCGTTTTGCCGGGATCCCATTTGTCCTGTTGTTTATTTTTCTGAGCAAGGTCAAAGCTTTGGGGTTGACGACCTCAAGGTGCCAGTCTTTCAAAAAGAAAGTGGCGAGGACGTGCCCGTCTGCTACTGTTTTGCATGGACCCGCCGGCGCATTCGGCAAGAGCTGCAGGGATCCAAAACACCCCAGGCCATTCTTGCCGAGATTGCCGCCCACATCAAAGCCAGGCGCTGTGGCTGCCAGGTCAACAACCCCCAGGGGTTTTGCTGTCTGGAAAATGTCAGGCAGGTCATCTTAGAAGTGCAGCAAGAGAAAGTTGGGGAACGAGATAGCTGAAGAGCCAAAAGACCAGAGATTTCTCCGTTCCAAGGGTAGCTTTGGTCGTACCATTCCTACGAGGATTGCGCACAGATTGTCCAACCTTCTAAAGGCAAACTTGTGTCTAGAACCTTCTTGGCTGGGGTGGGAGTTATCGCAATTATCGGCTGAAATAGGCGTTGAGCCATTCCAGGCATTCCATAAAGTAAAACACCAACGGCGCGGTAAAGACGTAGCTATCGCCCCGATCCAAAATGCCGCCGTGGCCGGGGATGAGATCCCCGGAGTCTTTGACACCGGCATCCCGCTTCATCAGCGATTCCGTTAGGTCGCCCAACAGGCTCGTTAGCCCAATCAAAAACCCCAGCACGCTGCCGCTCCACCAGCGCCAGGGCCAGTTCAGATAGTAGGCTCCGGCCATGGCCAGGGCCACGCTGGCTGCGATCCCGGCCACGGCCCCTTCCACCGTTTTTTTTGGGCTGAGGAGGGAGAGCTTGGTGCGCCCAAAGGCCCGCCCACAGAGGTAGGCCGCTACATCGGCAGCAATGACACAGCCAATAGCCAACAGCGTAATCCACAGCCCTTCCCCCAGTCCTTGGGAAAAAGACAAAGCCCTGACCCGAATCCAGAAGCTGGGCAACAGCGCGCAGTAAAACAATCCCAAAATCGAGGTGGCAATGTCGGCGATGGTGGCCAGCTTGGGCTTAAAAAGCAGATAAAAGCAGATCACAGAACCGGCCACGATAAAAGCAGGGCTGGTCCACTCCGGCTTAACCTGCTGCAAAATCACCAGCACTTGGCTGGAAAACATGGTGGTGCGCATGGCCGGTGCATTGCCCTTGGCCTGCACCAAGCGAAAGAACTCCAGTTGGGCCAGAAAGACGATTAGCCCCATGGCCGCCGTGAAGTACCAGCCCCCTAGCAGGGTGACCGTCAGGGCAAACAGCACCGCCGCAAAACCGCTAACCCAACGGGCTCCCATAGGCGCACCCCGTCACGTTGGTTGGCCAAATATCTCTTGCCCGCGGCTCCAGGTCGAAGTCCGATCCGAAGGCAGAAGAAGCCCTCATCCTTGCGCTCTTGGTGTTCGGGATTCGCGTCTGCGCGACGAAGTCTTGATGCGGCTGCTGCAAAATGGAAACGCCTCTTGCCCTAGCCCTTCAGTTTAACTCTCCTGGATCTCAAACAACTGCCCTTGGCCCTACAGGGTGGAACTTACGGGCAAGGTGGCAGGCAAATCCCAACAAGCGATCCTTGAGCATGAGATAATAGGCAAACTGCAAAGCTCACTGCTGACCGCCTAGGACATTCCTGACTCGTTGCACTGCAGCATGGTTCAAGAACTTACTTCTCGCTCTACGACTGCTCGCATTTCTGCCCAAGAGGCTCGCCTTCTCTATGAAGACATGGTGCTGGGCCGCCTGTTTGAGGACAAGTGCGCCGAGATGTACTACAAGGGCAAGATGTTCGGCTTTGTGCACCTGTACAACGGCCAAGAGGCTGTTTCCACGGGGGTGATCAAGGCGCTCAAGCCCACCGACTACGTGTGCAGCACCTACCGGGATCACGTGCATGCCCTCAGCGCCGGGATCCCCCCGCGGGCGGTGATGGCGGAGCTGTTCGGCAAGGCCACCGGCTGCAGCAAGGGCCGCGGCGGCTCGATGCACCTGTTCTCGGCGGAGCACAACTTTTTGGGCGGCTATGCCTTTGTGGCCGAGGGGATCCCGGTGGCCACAGGGGCGGCCTTTTCGGCCAAGTACCGCGGCACCGACCAGGTGACAGCCTGCTTCTTTGGGGATGGAGCCTGCAACAACGGCCAGTTCTACGAGTGTCTCAACATGGCCGCCCTCTGGAAGTTGCCCATCCTCTATGTGGTGGAAAACAACTTCTGGGCTATCGGCATGGCCCACAAACGGGCCACTTCAGTAACCGACATCTACCTCAAGGGCCCTGCTTTTGGCATGCCCGGCTACCAAGTGGACGGCATGGACGTGCTGGCGGTGCGAGAGGCTGCCCAACAAGCTATTGCCCGGGCCCGCGCCGGCGAAGGCCCCACCCTGCTGGAGTGCATCACCTATCGTTTCCGGGGCCATTCCCTCGCCGATCCTGACGAGCTGCGCAGCCCGGAAGAAAAAGAGTTCTGGCGGCAGCGGGATCCCATCCAACGACTGGAACGCTACGCATTGGAACACAACTTGATGACCGAGGCAGACTTTCAGGCCATCCACGCCGAGGTTGGCGCTGCGATTGAAGATGCGGTAACCTTTGCCCTCGAAAGCCCAGAGCCCACCCTGGACGAGCTACATCGCTTTGTGTTTGCCGAAGACGAATAGATCCAGGGCAAACCCCAGCCACAAAAGGCCGCCGATCTGTTTCCAGCCTGTTCCGACGGATTACAGGCAGGGCTGGCTCTTTTGAGCTGAGGGATCCTGCCGACCCCGAAAAGGGTGTGAAGGCATCAGCGACCCACCTGAGCCCAGCAACCCTCGAGGATCCTCAATGCTTAACATCGGGAAACCCTTCCAGAGATCTGCGCAATAGAGCAGCCTTTTTTGTAAATATCACTTCCCATTTGTTTACATAGCTTCATATCATTGAGGTATTGAGCATGAGTATTTATTCCTGGTCATGAGCAATCCTCTTGAGTTTCCTTGGCTGTCGGCCCTGGTGCTCTTGCCGCTGCTGGCAGCCTTTGGGATCCCTTTGATCCCTCAGAGCCGTTGGGCGCGTTGGTATGCCCTCGCTGTGGGGGCTTTTGATTTGGGTCTGATGGTCTATGTCTTTGCGCGGCACTACGACCTGCAGGATTTTTCGCTGCAACTGGCGGAGCGCTACGCCTGGGTGCCCCAGATCGGGTTTCACTGGTCGCTGGCGGTGGATGGCCTGTCCTTTCCGCTGGTGTTGCTCTCGGGCTTGATTACGACCCTGTCGATCGGGGCGGCTTGGAATCTCACCCACAAGCCGCGTTTGTTTTTCTTCCTGCTGCTGCTGATGTACGGCGCCCAGGTGGGCGTGTTCCTGGCGCAGGATCTGCTCCTGTTCTTCTTGATGTGGGAGATCGAGCTGGTGCCGGTCTATCTGCTGATTGCCATTTGGGGTGGGCCGCAGCGCCAGTACGCCGCCACCAAGTTCATCCTCTACACCGCTGCCGCCTCTATTTTTATTCTGGTGGGATCCCTGGCGATGGCCTTCTACGGCGAGGGCTTTAGCTTGGAGATGGCAGAGCTGAGCGCAAAATCCTACCCGCTGGCACTGCAGATCTTGGTGTATGCGGCTTTCCTGATTGCCTTTGGGGTGAAGCTGCCGATTTTTCCAGTTCACACCTGGCTGCCGGATGCTCATAGCGAAGCCTCGGCGCCCATTTCCATGATCCTGGCCGGGGTGCTGCTCAAGATGGGGGGCTACGGCCTCATCCGCCTGAACGTGGGCATCTTGTCGGAGGCCCATGTGTACTTTGCCCCGGTGCTGGCGGTGTTGGGCACGGTGAACATCATCTACGGGGCGCTGGCCGCCTTTGGGCAAAACCACCTCAAGCGGCGCTTGGCCTATTCGTCCATTGCCCATATGGGCTTTGTGTTGATCGGGATCTCTGCCTTCACGGAGTTGGGCATCAACGGCGCCCTCTTGCAAATGATCTCCCACGGTCTGATCGCTGCAGTTTTGTTCTTCCTGACAGGGATCACCTACGAGCGCACCCATACCCTTGCCCTCGACAAGTTGGGCGGGTTGGCCAAGCAAATGCCAAAGGCTTTTGCCCTGTTTACAGCAGGATCCCTGGCCTCGTTGGCGCTACCCGGGATGAGCGGATTTGTGGGTGAGCTGACGGTGTTCTTGGGCTTGATCACCAGCGATGCCTATGCGCCGACCTTCAAGGCAGGAATTGCTCTGCTGGCGGCAGTGGGCATTATTCTGACGCCCATTTACTTGCTCTCTATGCTGCGGCAGGTGTTCTACGGGGCTCAGGATCCCGGCTTGGTGTTGGAAGACTACCTGGGGGATCTGCGCCCGCGAGAAATGGCGGTGGCTCTCTGTCTGCTGTTGCCGATTCTCGGCATTGGCCTCTACCCGCGGCTGGCTACCCAAACCTACGATGTTACGACGGTGGCGGTAGCTGCTCAGTTGCGCAGTGTGTTGGCAACTGAAATTGTGCAGCGGCCTTTCTTGCCGGTGCAACCGGCCCAGGTGGCGGCTCTGACCCTGGAAGATTGAAACGGGGTCAAGACCTCGGTTGTTCTCTATCCCTCAATTAGCCCAGAAGAGCTGGTGTTCGAGGAGCAACTCGACTCAACCTTCAGCTCTTCTTTTTGTTTTTTAAGCTTCTTTTAAGTTTTAAGGTTGGATTTAGGATTGGGGATGCTCCTGGGCTGGGATTTTCCGATGGTTGATTGTTCTTGGGCTGCCAATCCTAGCGGTGATCGGTACGAATGGAGTTCTGTTCCATCAGGTTTAGCTGCACCACCAACCACCAGAGGGTTACATCCGAATAGGTCGCCCGACGCTTGAGCCGAGAAATGGAGTGTACCGGGTTTTGGCTGTCGATCATCCACTCCGAAGCGATGATTTGGCCACGTTGCTGAGCATTCATGGTTTCTCCCTCCGCTCGCCAACTGCTCAATACTTAGGATGGCTAATACCCAGAATGGCCAATTTGCACGGGAGTGTGTGAAAAAATATATTACACAGGCATCTCCAAAGTCGGCTAACTTTCTTAGCAATAGGGATCTCATCAGCTGCTGGGTTGCCGATTCGCCGTCCGGGAACGAGAAAAACCTTGTAAAAAGGGCAAAATATTGGCTGAGTGGATCCCCTCTATCTTCACAAGTCTTAAAACCGGAAAGATCCCATCTCTCTACTGGCCTGAAGGTCTGGGTTCTACTTCTGTTTGCCAACCTTTATAGCAGCAACCCTTGAGAAGTCCAAAACAACGATGAGAGCCAAGGCCACCTCCCCCCAGCCCGCCGCTGCTTTTGCAGAAGTGGTGGAGGCCAACACCACAACCTTTGTGGCCCAGTGCTTCGAGCCGGAACGCTTGACCTTCCCGCCTATGCCTGCTCTCGGCAGTTGGACGCGCTCCCAAGACGAGGAGACCGGCAACCCGATCTATGGAGTGGTTTGCTATGCCGCCATTGCGCCCATCGACACGATTCACCGCACCCGAGCTTTGGGTCTCTCCCCTGAGGAGTTGCGGGAGCAGCAGCCTCAAATTTTCGCCATGTTGCGCACCGATTTCCGCGCGGCCATTGTCGGCTTTGTCAGTGGGGGGCGGGTCTACCAGTACCTGCCGCCACGCCCTCCCCAGATTCACCAGCCAGTTTATCTCTGCTCCGATACAGAGGTCAGGGAGTTTTGCCGCTCTTTCGAGTTTTTGCGTACTCTGCTACGGGTCAACGGGATCCCGACCGATGAGCTGGTGGCTGCCGTGATTCGCCAGACTTACCGAATCCTGAACTGGGATCGCAACTGGCTTTTACAGGCAGGTCGGCAGTTAAGCTCGCTGTTGCGGGACGATTACGAGCATCTCAGCGCGATTTTACGAAAGATTGAAGTATAGGCGAAGAAATGTTGAGAATGGCCTTGGATCCTTCTTGAGTCGAGCTAGAGGGTGATAATCTGAGGCAGTTTGCTGTGGGATGTGTTCCTTTTGTATCCTCTTTCCGCTGTAAAAATGTTTAACAAATTCAATTCTTCTGATAAGCCCTCTAAAGGCAATTGGGCAGGCCGCACCTTTTCTGCTGCTGCGGGCGCTGTAGTGGCAGCCGGTGTTTGCATTGCCCACGGTCAGCCGGCTCATGTGTCGCTGTGGGTGGCCTGTTGCGCGACCGTATTTACCCTTGTTTTGGATGAGATGGGCTGGATTTAGGCTCAGTATCAATCGGCTTTGGGTTGTGCTGCATTGAGAAACCGGACTAAAGCAGAGATCAACCACTAGGAAATCTCAAATAGAGCTCCCTGCCCATCTGGGCTTGCGGCTTAGGTGAAGGGATCCCTTCATCCTGCTTCGCGGGCTGCCCGCACCAACAATCCTGCTGTGATCAGCCCTGCCAAAATAGAGCTGCCGCCATGGCTGAACAAAGGCAGGGGCACACCTGTGGTGGGCAGGATCCCGGTGACCACGCCGATATTCATTAGCGACTGCCCCACCAAAAACATCAGGCAGCCGCAGGCTACCAGGCGAATGGGCAACTCTCGGCAGCGACCCATCACCCGCCAGCCCAGCAGGGTATAGAAGGTCAGTAGCCCCAGAAAGAACAGGGATCCGGCCAAGCCGAACTCCTCTGCGTACACCGAGAAGATGAAGTCGGTGTATTGGATGGGCAGATAAAACAGCTTTTGCTGGGAAAGGCCATACCCCTTGCCCCACAGGCCGCCAGAGCCAATGGCCAACAGGCTTTGCACCAACTGGTAGCCATCCCCTTGGGCATTGCCCCAGGGATCCAAAAAAGCCAGGATGCGCCGCCGTTGGTAGTCTTTGCTGAGAATGCTGGCCACGGTTGCCAGAATCCCCAGCCCCGCTGTGGCCAGAAGGGAGAAAGCTGGGATCCCGGCAGCCCAAGCCATGACCCAGAGGGTAAGGCCACAAATGGCCGTGGTGCCCAGGTTGGGCTGGGCGAGGATCCCCAAGAGGGCAAAGGCGAAGATGCCCACCCACAAGACGCGGAACCAGAGCGGGTGGTGAAACCAGCGGCCAAAGACCCAGGCTCCCTGCAACACCAACAGGGGCTTGAGCAATTCGGAAGGCTGGATAATCGGGATCACCTTTAAGTCCAGCCAGCGGCTGGCCTCCAGGCGGGAAACCCCCAGCCCCGGCACTTGGGTGGCCCACACCAAGCCAACTCCCACCAAGCAGAGGATCCCGGCCCAGGGGAACCAGCGCCGCAAGGGGATCCGCACCAGAGCCGAAAAGCAACTCAGCCCCAGCCCGGCCCAGACCAATTGGCGCCTGAAAAAGTAGAGGCCATCGCCACTGATCCGCTGAGCCACGGGGTAGGAAGCAGAAAACAGCATCATCAGCCCCAGAGCCAGCCAGACCAGGGTGAGCCAGCGCAGCCAGCGAGCTTCAGCATTCCAGGGATCCCTGGAGGGCTTGGCAGCAGGCTCGGAAATGGTTGCCACGGTGTTCAAAGCTGGAGTACTGGTCGAAACTGGCGCAGGCGGGAGACAGCAAAACGGTGATGGGTTGAGCAGGGGCTCCGTCCCGCTGACGCGAGAGGGAACAGGCCGCTGCCAAGGCCCTTTCCACAGCTAGATCTAGGGTTGGCACGAGCTCAACGTCAGTATAGTGGATCCCCTTGAGGGCCGCGGCCAGAGTGGGGCCAGCCTCTCCAATCAGCAGCACCCGCGCCACCTTGGCCCGAATCAACTGCAGCCAGGCGGCGGGATCCCCCTGCTTGGCCCTTCCCCCGGCAATCAAAACAATGGGTGGGGGGAGGGCGTTGAGCGCCACCCAGCCGGCCTCGTAGTTGGTGGCCTTGCTGTCGTTGACGAAGCGGATGAGGGTGGATCCCATCTGGATTTGCGCCACCCGCTCCAGCCGATGGGGCATGCCGGCAAAGGATCGGATGGCTTTTTGAATGGCGGCGTTGGGGATCCCGGCCAGACGCGCTGCTGCTGCCGCCAAGAGCAGGTTTTGCAGATTGTGTTGGCCGGGGCAGCGTTCTGCAAAGTCTCCCAACTCCGCCACCGCTTCCCCCTGGATATAGAGGCAGCTTTCCCGCAGGTCAACGAATGCAGTGGGATCCCGTTGTCCAGCAACAAGGGAAATCCAATAGGTGTTTTCCCAGTCCTGTCGGCGGCGGCACAGGTAGGGATCCTCGCCATTCACGACCCGCCACTGGGCCCGATCCAAGAGGCGAGCCTTGAAGCCGGCATAGCGCTCCAGCGTCCCGTGCCGTTCCAAGTGATCGGGAGTGAAGGTGGTCCACACCCCAATGCGCGGCGGCCCCCCAGGCGTACTGCTCATGAGGCGGCTGCTGGCTTCCAACTGATAGCTGCTCAGCTCCGCCACGATCCAATCCGGCTCTAGCTTTCCCTGGAGCGTTTCCAAAGCCACCTGAGAGAGGGGAAGGCCGATATTGCCGCAGGGGATCCCTTCTAGCCCCGCGGCTTTGAACATCTCCGCCACCAGCGCCGTGGTGGTGCTTTTGCCGTTGGTGCCGGTGATCCCCACCCAAGGCAGGTGCTCAAGGTAGCGCCAGGCCAGCTCCGCTTCCCCCACCACCTCGATCCCCTGTTGACGCGCCGCCTGCAGCAGCGGGTGATCCCAGGCAATGCCCGGACTGACCACCACCTGCTCCACTCCTGTTGCCAGTTGAAAAGGCTCCCCCAGCCGAACGGGGATCCCTTCCTGGCTCAACTCGGCCTGCCGCTGCCGCAGGAGAGGGGACTCTTGCTCATCCCAAACCAGCACTTCATACCCTTGGGCCCGCAACAGTCGCGCTGCCGCCAGCCCCGCAATACCCAGCCCCAAAACCTGATGGCCCACGTTGGTTTCCCCATCATCCCCCTAGGTCTGGATCTTACAATGGCTACATCCATCACCCTCTTCTTCTCTCTCACATAACGCTTTCTCAAGGGATCTCGATGGCCGGCGTGAGGTTTGGCATTGTTGTTTTTCCCGGGTCTAATTGCGACCGAGACGTAGCCTGGGTGGCCCGCAGCCTTTGCGGCTGCCCAACGCGGTTGATCTGGCACCGGGAGACGGATTTGTCAGGGCTGGATGTGGTGGTGCTGCCGGGGGGCTTCAGCTACGGGGATTATTTGCGTTGCGGGGCCATCGCCCGCTTTGCGCCGGTGATGGGATCCCTGGCCGAGCATGTGGCGCGGGGGGGCTATGTCTTGGGCATTTGCAACGGCTTCCAGATCTTGACAGAAGCCGGCCTGCTGCCGGGGGCGCTGGTGCGCAACGCCAACCTGCACTTTATCTGCGACCGGGTGGGGATCCGCGTGGAACGGCAGGATCTCCTGTGGACAAGGGCCTACCCTGGCGGAGCCACCCTGACCCTGCCCATTGCCCATGGAGAAGGCCGCTACACCTGCGATGCCGACACCCTCAAGCAGTTGCAAGACAGGGGGCAGATCGTCTTTCGCTATGCTCCGGTCGCGCCCAACGGCTCGGTGGATAACATTGCCGGCATTTGCGATCCCAGCGGTCGCATCCTCGGCCTGATGCCCCACCCGGAGCGGGCGGCAGATCCCGATTTGCCAGGGCAGGATGGGATCCCTTTCTGGCAGTCCATCGTAACCAGTCTTGCCAATTGACTAAGACTGCTGGGCCTGCAACAACACCTGGCGCACTTGGTTCACCATCTCCTCATGATCCACCACCGGCTTGGCGATGTAGCCATCGGCCCCGCTCTGGGCCAAAAAGGCCTCGCGGTCGCCCCGCATGGCGTGGGCCGTCACCAAAATGATGGGAATGGAGCGGCTTTTGGGATCCCCCTTCAACAGTTGGGCAATGCGGATCCCGTCCACTGCCTCGCCACAAAAGGTGCTTTGAGAGAGGGAGACATCCAGCAAAATCACGTCCACCTCGCGCGCCTGCGCCAGCCGTAGGATTTCCTCCACATCCTGGCTGTGAAAGACCTCAAACCCGCCTCGCCGCCGCAACACTTTGTCGAAAACGCGGGCGTTAATTGGATCGTCTTCCACCAGCAGCACTGTTGCCATCGCTAACCTAAAGTTGACTTAGTTGCGAACTCAAGCCCCGGCAATCCCCATAGTTCTGGAAACCATCCCGAAGCAATTCTAGCGATCCCATTCGAGCAGTGGGACAAGGGCTCCCCCTCTAAGATACTGATAACAAATCTCAATAAAGTAGAACCAGCAGCTACCCCCTCTACCAGCAGAAGAGGACAGCTACCGTTTTGAAAACAGCTTTGCTGGTTTGCCTGTGGGATACTCTACCAGCCTGGAACCGAGCGCCATCTGAAAACAAAACAAGGCCGGGGATTTTTCCGGCCTTGTACGGGGTACAACTGCCGTCTCTTTGGGCCGCCTCAATCCGCTAACGCTCTCGGCAAGCCGACAACAGCAGCCCCTAGCGCAGATTACTTCTTCTGAATCCTAGGAGTTTCGCGAAAGGCGACGGCAAAAAACAGAAGGCCCAAGGTCAAAAACAGAATAAAGGTGTAGGTGATGGCTTCCATACCGACCTCCAAATCAAAATTCTAAGGGGGCTTAATTCCAGATTAGCTTGGAGCCGCCAGCACCCCATCTCTCCAGAGAAACAGAGTGCCGACGGTCATCCCGCGAGAAAGCCTTACGCTTCTTGCACCTTGCGCGTGGTGGGATCCCCCACTTTTTGGAAGACACCGAATTCCACCATTTCCTCGCTCATGTTCGGGTCAATACCGGCAAACACATCCCGGAAGAGGGTGCGGGCGCCGTGCCAGATGTGGCCGAAGAAGAACAGCAGCGCAAAGACCGCATGGGCAAAGGTAAACCAACCGCGGGGACTGGTGTGGAAGGTGCCGTCGGCTTTGGGGGTTTCTCGGTCGAACTCGAAGAGCTGACCCAATTGGGCTTGGCGGGCATACTTCTTAACGGTTGCCGGGTCGGTAAACACCTGGCCGTCCAGTTTGCCGCCGTAGAACTCCACGGTCACGCCCACCTGCTCAAAGCTGTAGCGCGACTCGGCCCGGCGGAAGGGAATGTCCGCCCGCACCACGCCATCGGCATCGCGCAAGATGACCGGGAAGGTCTCGAAGAAGTTGGGCATGCGCTGCACCGTCAGCTCTCGCCCTTCGCGATCCCGGAACACCGGGTAGCCCAGCCACTCGATGGCAATGCCGTCTCCCTTGTTCATGGGGCCGGCCCGGAACAGGCCCCCCTTGGCCGGGCTGTTACCCACGTAATCGTAGAAGAGCAGCGACTTGGGCAGAGAATCGTAGGCCTCACTGCGGGTCATCCCGGCTTCCATAGCCGCATTCACCCGCCGGTTAATCTCCTGGTTGAAATAGCCAGAATCCCATTGGTAGCGAGTAGGGCCAAACAGCTCCACAGGAGTCGTGGCACTGCCATACCACATCGTCCCGGCCACCACAAAACCAGCAAAAAACACCGCGGCAATTGAGCTGGACAGCACCGTCTCGATGTTCCCCATCCGCAGAGCGCGATAGAGGCGCTGGGGTGGGCGTACCGTCAGGTGAAACAAGCCGGCAATAATGCCGACAATGCCAGCAGCAATGTGGTGGGCCACCACACCCCCAGCGTTGTAGGGGTTAAACCCGGCTGGCCCCCATTCGGGTGCTACTGGCTGGACGTGCCCTGTCGTCGCATAGGGATCGCTCACCCACATCCCTGGGCCAAACACCCCCGTCAGGTGAAACGCGCCAAACCCAAAGCAGAGGATCCCCGCCAAGAGCAGGTGGATCCCAAACATTTTCGGCAAGTCCAAGGCCGGCTCGCCGGTACGGGGATCCCGGAACAGCTCCAGATCCCAGTAAACCCAATGCCAGCAGGCAGCCAAGAAGAGCAATCCGGACAAAACAATATGGGCAGTGGCTACCCCTTCAAACGTCCAAAAGCCCGTATTGGCCACGCTCTCGCCGTAGATATTCCAGCCGCCCCAGGAGTTGACCACCCCCAGGCGAACCATGAATGGCATGACAAACATGCCCTGACGCCACATCGGATTCAGGACAGGATCCGATGGATCAAAAATGGCCGTCTCGTAAAGCGCCATCGATCCGGCCCAACCTGCTACCAGAGCGGTATGCATCAGATGCACCGCAATCAGGCGACCTGGGTCATTCAGTACAACCGTATGGACCCGATACCACGGTAGTCCCATAAAGCTCGGTCCTCCACGTTCTCCAACACTTACGCAATATCCAGTCAAACCATTAAGCCGACATCTTCACCTGGGATCCTGACCTGAGCAGTTTCTTCAGGGTCGAGGAGTGCCGCACCCGCTTGAGCCAACGAGCGCACCCAAGGGGGATATCGCTCTCAGAATTTTTATCACGGGCATCAAACAGTATAACGAAACGCTACCGACCTGAGCGGCTTCAGCCAGGATGCCGTCTTATTTGGCATCATCTTCCCAGATCTCTCGCCGGAGATTAAAAATATGACTTAAAATGTAACAATACTTAGCAAACGCCGGTACTTCCCTGGCTCAGTCTGAAAGTGTCGTGGTTTCTGGCAAGGATATGGCAACGATTCGCTTTGTCAACGAGAATCGAGAGGTCGTCGTCGCGGAAGGCGCTAACCTGCGCTTGAAGGCGCTGGAGAATCAGATCGACCTCTACAAGATGATGGCCAAGCTGCTCAACTGCGGCGGCAACGGTCAATGTGGCACCTGCGTGGTGGAGATCGTCGAGGGATCCGAGAACCTCTCCCCTCGCACCGAGGCAGAAAACCGCAAGCTCAAGCGCAAACCGGATAGCTACCGCCTCGCCTGCCAGACCAAAGTGCTGGGGGATATTGCCGTCAAAACGAAGCCCTAACGCCCATTTTCTCTTTGGGCAAGCCGTACCTAAAGAGTGGTATGCTGACTGCCAGTTAGGCTTGTGGCGGTTGGAGCTATGGAGACGAATTACCTGGGCATCTTGGCCACTCTCTTGGTCGTTTTGGTGCCCGCCATCTTCCTGGTGATTTTGTACGTGCAAACCTCTAGCAGATCTGGCGGTTGACCCTACTGGCTCAAATCGGGCAAATGGCGTGCCCAAGGCCAGACAAAAAGGGGATCCTCTCGACAGGGAGGATCCCTTTGCTCTTGCAAGCCGGACGAACCAAAGGTACGCAGGTTAACGGCCTCAACCGGCCCGGTCAACCTGTTGCCTGAGCCGCCCTAGCTTGGTCAAATGTTCCTGCAGGCTCATACAAAAATTCAAACAGGTTGCCGTAGGGATCCTTACCGTAGAAAGAGGCAGTGCCATCCCGATGGCTGTGGATTTCTCCTACCCGAATGCCTTGGGATTTCAGGCGCTGGTGCTCTTGCTGGAGCTCCTCCAGGTTATCGAAGACAAAGCCAAAGTGCGGCCCTGCTGCGCGGTAGCCCGGCCCCAATAGCGCCAGCCCATCGTCCCCTGCTTTCATGTAGGCCCAGTCGGGATCCTGCCAGACATTGACCATGCCCAACTTTTGGTAGAACTCCACTGCCTTGGGGATGTCTTCTACCCGGATGGCGACATGCCCGAGTTGCCTAAGTGCCATGGTTCTCTCTCTGCTCAATGGAGCCAACTGCAAGGGTTCTCCTGTAATCCAGCATAGCTTGGGGGAGGAGCCCCTCTTCACTCCCCAGCGAGCAGAGATGGGATCCAATCAATTTCAACCTCATGTCAAGCCAAGGCCAGGCCAACGCTTAGGCTGTTGGCTGGGTGGCCAGGAATCGTTCTAGCTCGCTCAAGGCTTCTGCATCCATTTTGGTTTGCATGGGGCAGAACTTCGGCCCGCACATCGAGCAAAACTCCGCCGTTTTGTAGATATCTGCCGGCAAGGTTTCGTCGTGATATTCGCGCGCCCGCTCTGGATCCAAAGACAACTCAAATTGTCGGTTCCAGTCGAAGTTGTAGCGGGCTCTGGACATTTCGTCATCGCGATCCCTGGCCCCAGGACGGTGGCGGGCAATATCGGCAGCGTGGGCGGCAATTTTGTAGGCAATGAGGCCGTTGCGCACATCCTCGGCATTGGGCAAGCCCAGGTGTTCTTTGGGGGTTACGTAGCAGAGCATCGCTGCCCCGTACCAGCCGGCCAAGGCCGCCCCAATGGCAGAGCTGATGTGGTCATAGCCGGCGGCAATATCGGTTACCAGCGGCCCCAAAACGTAGAAAGGAGCCTCGTCGCACTCCTCCATTTGCTTGCGCACGTTAAACTCAATTTGATCCATCGGCACGTGCCCAGGCCCTTCCACCATCACCTGCACATCGTGTTCCCAGGCCAGGCGGGTCAACTGTCCCAGGGTTTTCAACTCCGCCATCTGGGCCTCGTCAGAAGCATCGTGCAGACATCCGGGCCGCAAGGAATCTCCCAGACTAAAAGAGACATCGTATTTCTTGAAAATCTCGATGATGTCGCGGAAGTGGGTGTAGAGCGGATTTTGCTTGTGGTGGGCCAACATCCAACGGGCCAGGATCCCGCCTCCGCGAGAGACAATTCCGGTTAGACGGTTGCGCACCAACGGCAAGTGTTGGATCAGGATCCCGGCATGGATGGTCATGTAGTCCACCCCCTGCTGGGCCTGCTTTTCGATGATGTGCAAGATATCCTCTGCCGAGAGTTTTTCGACATGGCCATGCACACTTTCCAGGGCCTGGTAGATCGGCACCGTGCCAATGGGCACCGGAGAAGCTTGGATAATGGCCGTGCGAATTTCGTCCAAGTCGCCACCGCCGGTGGACAGATCCATAACGGTATCGGCGCCGTATTTGATGGCCAATTTCAGCTTTTCCAGCTCCTCGGCCAACCCAGAGGAAGTGGGGGAAGCGCCGATGTTGGCATTGACTTTGCAGCGGGAGGCGATCCCGATGCACATCGGCTCTAGGTTGGTGTGATGAATATTGGCAGGGATGATCATGCGGCCCCGCGCCACCTCTGAGCGGATCAGCTCCGGTGGCAGGTTTTCCCGCCGAGCCACGTAGTCCATCTCTTCTGTAATCACGCCCTGCCGGGCAAAGTGCATTTGCGTTACATTTGCTTGCCCACGCCGGCGGGCAACCCATTCGCTGCGCATGTTGTCAACTCCAGTGCTCGCTTTCCTACGCTGGTATGACCCAGATCAGGTTCTGAGGATGTAATCTCAGCCTGGGGCAAAACCCCCAGACACTCCTAGCGTGCTGTGATTCTATCACCGAAAGTAAACTACCTGACTCCGACCGCTAAGCGGTACGGAGCGGGCTTTCCGTAGCCCTGCAGTTGGCAAGCCAACCACGGGCCTCTGGGCCGGTTTACAGCGACCCCCAAAAGCGCAATGACGTTAGCACCGTTAAAATCCGCATCCCCTTCCCAACCACAGACCGGGTTCACACAGCGAAAACGCTTCCCTTCCCGTTGCCCAATCCACAAACACCGGTGGCAGGTCTGCGAGCTGTAGGCAGGCGGCACCACCACAACCTGGATCCCTGCTCTGGCAGCCTTGTACTGCACAAACTGCCGCAACTGGTAGAACGCCCCTCGCGCTAGCGGGCCGTAGGCCTCACTGTTTGACCGCCGCCGCTCCGTCTTGCTGCGCCGCTGTTGGTTGGTACGCTCTCTAATTCCAGTCAAGTCCTCCAAGGCAATAAAACTGTGGGTGGCCAGTGCCCTAGCAACAATGGACTTGGAGATGCGATGGTTCACCCAAGCTTGAAAGCGTCTCTCCCGACCAGACAGCCGTTGCAACAGCTCCCGACATCTCCGCCGAGTGCTGCGTGTGCCCTTGCTGGCCTTGCGTTGCAGAGCCGCTCTCAACCGGGAGTAGTGGTCTCTGACCTGGTTCAGCTGCTGTCCATTCCAGTGGTCTCCCTCAGAGGTATGGGCAATATCTCTCCTACCCAAATCCACACCAATCGCCTCGGTGGTGTCTCGTGGCTCCGGTGGGTCCTGCTCCACGCCAATCTGGATGAAGTAGGAACCATCTTTGCGCTTGATGAGCGTGGCCGCTTTGGGATGAGAACCCGCCAGCATGCCGCACTGGTAGTTACCTATATCCAGCTCAAAGCGTTCGCGTCCCTCAACGGTGGTCAGCGACACCGTCCAGTCTTTTTCCCGAAAAGAAAAGA
>NZ_JANSJC010000040.1:0-16061 GCF_047462375.1 Synechococcus sp. H55.8
CTCCATAAAGCATCCTGTCGATAGCTGTATCCAGCCTACCGGTTCCCTGGACCGCGTTTACTCTAGCTCAGATGGGGCAGAGGAGCTGGAAAAAATCCCTTGCCGCCCGAGCGCGTTGTCTCCCTCGGCTCTTATCTTCTCACCGCCTGTTGCACGGGATCCCTGGCCTCATCCTGTGGCGGTGGGGGGCAACTCGGTGTAGCAACGGTACACGGTGCGGGTGCCTGGCTCTGACCCAACCGACTCACGGCGACGGCAGTTGCAGGAGCGGGTGGCTGCGGCCACTGCTGAAATCCTCACAAAACAAACCTGCCCCTAGTATCTTGAGTGTTATTCTTCCAATCCCCCAAAAACTGGATCCCAAGCCCTGTCCTCACAGATGCGCGGCAGGGCTGAGGGAATGTCAATTTTGGGACTCAGCCGGCTGCGACGGCTGCCATTTCAGCACCAGAGTAGAGAGGGGCGGCAGGCAAAGATCGAGGGAGTAGGGCAGGTTGTGGTAGGCCCAGTCATCCGTCCACTTGCCCCCCAAGTTGCCGACGCCGCTGCCCCAGAACTCCACCGCGTCGCTGTTGAGCAGCTCCCGGTAAAACCCTCGCTGCGGCACCCCAATGCGGTAATTCGGCCAGACCACCGGCGTAAAGTTACACACCACCACCAGCCATTCCTTGGGATCCTCTGCATAGCGGATGAACGAAACAATGCCGCGATGGTCGCTGCAGTCGATCCAGCGGAACCCTTCTGGCTTGGTGTCTTGGGTGTAGAGGGCCGGTTGCGAACGCAGCAGATGGTTCAAGCTGGCCACGTAGTGGCGCAGTTTGGCGTGGGGCTCATATTGCAGCAGCCCCCAGTCTAGATCTGCCCACACATTCCACTCGTTCCACTGGCCAAACTCCATGCTCATAAACAAGGTTTTCTTGCCGGGGTGGGTGAACATGTAGCCGTACAAAGCCCGCAGGCTGGCAAACTTATGCCAGTGATCCCCCGGCATTTTGCCCAGCATGTGGCTCTTGCCGTGTACCACCTCATCGTGGGAAAAAGCCAGCATGTAATTTTCGCTGAAGGCATACATGAGGCTGAAAGTCACTAGGTTGTGATGGAACTGGCGGAACCAGGGATCCATGCGGAAATAGTCCAGCATGTCGTGCATCCAGCCCATGTTCCACTTGAGGTTAAAGCCCAGCCCGCCCACATGGGTTGGCCAGGTTACCATCGGCCAGGCGGTAGACTCCTCGGCAATCGAAAGAGCGCCGGGGTAGTACTTAAAAATGAGGGTATTGAGCTGGCGGAAGAAGTCAATCGCCTCCAAATGTTCTCGCCCACCGTAGCAATTGGGGATCCAGTCTTTGCGGTCATAGTCCAGATAAAGCATTGAGGCCACCGCATCCACTCGGATCCCGTCGATGTGGTATTTCTCAAACCAAAAAAGGGCGTTGGCCACCAGATAGTTGCGCACCTCGTTGCGGCCATAATTGAACACTAAAGTGCCCCAACCTTTGTGTTCTCCTTTGCGAGGGTCGGCGTATTCGTAGAGGTGGGTGCCATCGAAAAAGGCCAGCCCATGCCCATCTTTGGGAAAATGCCCCGGCACCCAATCGACAATCACGCCAATGCCAGCCTGGTGGGCGCGATCGACAAAGTACATAAAGTCTTGCGGTGATCCGTAGCGGGAGGTTACCGCGTAGTAGCCGATTACCTGGTAGCCCCAGGAGCCGTCGAAGGGGTGTTCGGCTACCGGCAAGAGCTCGATGTGGGTAAAGCCCAGCTCCTTGACATAGGGGATCAACTTGTCTGCCAGCTCCCGGTAGGTGAGAAAGCGGGTGTTGGGCTTTTGATCCACCGACACCAGGTGCCCATCGGGGGACGGGTCTTCCGTGGAAGCGTGCATCCAGGATCCCAAATGCACCTCGTACACCGAAATCGGCGAGCGCAGCGGGTCGGTGGCAGCCCGTTTTTCCAGCCACTCCTGGTCGTGCCAGGTGTAGGTGTTGAGGTCGGCTACAATCGAGCCGGTTTTGGGTCGCACCTCCTGCTGAAAGCCATAGGGATCCGATTTTTCGTAGATATCCCCCCAGGAGGTTTTCACCTCGTACTTGTAGATGGCTCCTGGCCCAATGCCGGGGATGAACACGGCCCAGATGCCGCTTTCGCCCAGCCGCTTCATCTGGTGTTGGCGCCCGTCCCAGTGGTTGAAGTCGCCGATAACGCTGACATTGCGGGCGTTGGGGGCCCAGACGGCAAAGTGGACTCCCTGAACCCCATCTACGCTGATGGGATGGGCGCCCAGCTTCTCGTAAATGCGGTGGTGATTCCCCTCGTTGAAGAGGTAGCGATCCAGCTCGCCGATGTGGTTGACCTTCTCGATGGGAAAGCGATAGGGATCCTCCCATTCTTCTAGGTGCTGCCCCTCCGGATCCCAGACCCGTTGCGCCCGCAGAAAGTAGTCTGGAAGCGGCGTGCCAGGCGCAAAGCGCAGCTCAAACAACGTTTCCGGGTGCAGCGGCTGCATCGGGTGGGCCTGGCCGCTGGATCGTTCCACCAGCCAAACCTGTTTTGCATTGGGCACTAGGGCGCGTACCAACCAAAAAGATTCCCCGGCCTCTTCTATCTGCTGTGGCCCCAAAACGGCATAGGGATCCTGCCATTGATTGCAGACCAACTGACCCACTTGTTCGGCAGACAGGAAAAAGCCCATCGATGAAGTCTCAGCAAACGACTGATTCCAGTCTAGCGGCCTGTCAGCTCCAGGCCCGTCTCCAGGCGAAGAACCCTTGCAGGAAGTTCTGCAGGCGGGGATTGGCGGCCAATTGTTGCTTGCGGTACTGCAGGGCCACCTTGGCATTGACCTGCGAGCGGGTGGGGTAGATGTGGATCCCTGTCAGGGCAGAGACGGGCAGCTGCCGGCTCATGGCTAAGACCACCTCGTGAATCAGCTCGCCAGCCTGGGATCCCACCAGGTGGGCCCCTAAGATCTGGCCGTTGCGCCGGCAGATCACCTTGGCAAAGCCGAGGGGGGCCGCTTCTGCCTGGGCCCGATCCACCTCGGCAAACTCCTGTTTGAGCACCATCACGTCTTTGCCGTATTGCTGCCGGGCCTCGCTTTCCGTGAGACCCACCTGAGCCAGCTCCGGCTCGGTAAAGATGGCCCAGGGAATGACCTGGTAACGCGCCCGGCTGATGGGGAAAAACAGGGCATTGACCAGGGCCACCGCCGCCTCGTAAGCCGCCACATGGGTGAACTGCGGCCCGCCGATGACATCTCCACAGGCGTAGATGCGGGGGTTGCTGGTTTGCAGCTTGCTGTTCACCTGGATCCCTTGGGGGGTGTAGCGCACGCCGGCAGCCTCTAGCCCCAGCCCTTCCACATTCGGGATCCGACCGGCAGCCACCAAGATTTCCTCCGCGCGGATCACCGCCTCGCCTGCCTCGGAGAGCTGGCCGACGGCAGAGCCTGTGCCGGCCTTGAGGTAGAGCAATTTTTCCCCCTGCTCCTGGCCAGCGCGGACAGCGCGCACCTGGGTGAGGAGGCGGATCCCGTCTTGGGCCAACTGCTGCTGCACCACCTGGGCGGCCTCCGGATCTACTTTGGGCAGAATGTGATCGCGGCTGGCAATGAGGGTCACCTCGGATCCCAGACGGGCCAGCGCTTGGCCCAACTCACAGCCCACCGGCCCCGCCCCCATCACCGCCACCGATCGAGGCAGGCGGGTCAAATCAAAGATCGATTCGTTGGTCAGGTAGCCCGCCTCGGCCAGGCCAGGCAAAGGGGGAACCGCCGGACGGGATCCGGTGGCCACCACAAAAGCCCGCGCCCGCACTCGCTTTCCCGCCACTTCAAAGGTGCGCCCATCCACAAAGCGCCCCTTGCCAAACACCAGTTCCACCCCCAGTTGGCGGAAGCGATCTGGCGAATCCGCGTGGTTGGCAATGTAGCTCTGGGTGGCGCGAATATGTTCGTACACTTTGAGATAATCCACCGCGATCCCTGCTGGGCTGGGAGAAGCAACCCAGCCGGCGGCAACAGACCGGCGCAGCCGCTGAACCGTGTGGGCCACGCACAGGAGGGCTTTGCTGGGCACACAGCCATACCAGAGGCAGTCCCCGCCTAGGCGGTCGCTGGCCTCCACCAGCAGCACCTTGGCCTGCAGTTGGGCAGCAGCGCTGGCCACCACCAGACCCGCCGCGCCGGCGCCGATGACCACGAGATCGTAAGGGACAGACATGGCGTTTGGGGGTGAGAAAATGGCCAACGGCTGCAGAGCTGAGGGATCCACAAAAACTAGCTCCATCTTATCGATCTCCTCCCAAGTCGGCCCAGGAGCGGAACGACGACAAGCTCCTGCACCAGCCAAACCCTTTCTCCAGGGGAGAAGAACTTGCTAAAGTGAGACGGATCGATCCCTTCCTAAGCTGGGTTGGTCGGCTTGTCTTGTTTTTGGGGTTTTGGGGACTTATGGCTATCCTGCTGTCGAGCGAACCTATCCTGGCCGTGAGCATCTTCGGCATGGGCCTGCCAGAGCTGGCCGTGATTGGGGTGATCGCGGTGGTCGTGTTCGGCCCCAAGAAGCTGCCGGAGTTGGGCAGCGCCTTTGGCAAAGCGTTGCGCAGCTTCAAACAAGAGATGAACAACCCCAGCAGCGATGACGAACCTGTTGCCGGCACAGAGGCGGAGAAGGTGGTCGAGAAGGACGCCGCCTGAGGATATCCCCTTGTTGTGTAGAAGCTGATCCAAAAAGTCGCATGGCCGGGATCCCGGTTAAGGGATCCGTGCCAGCCATGACAAAATAGGCCAGCTTGCCGGTGAGCTGGCTCCAGGGCTGGTGTATATTTCTGAAAAAGCTGCCAGCCTGGCGCTACCGCTTGATCCAAAGCCGGGCCGGGCAGGCGCAGCCGATGGAGGGCTATGGCGGAGCCGACCGATTTCGAGCTGATGCGCCAGATCCAACTGCGGGATCGCCGCAGCCACTTTTTGCTCAAGGATCGCTACCAGAAGCGCCTGCTGGAGATCGCGCTGGCTACCCTCAAGCAGCCTCACCAAGCCGAAGAGGTGGTGCGCCAGGTGTTTGCGTTCTGCTGGAGACATGCAGAGGCCTTCGATCTGCAGCGGGATCGCTCGGTGGCTCTGTGGCTCTACGAGTTGACGGCCTTTCAAGCCCAAGAACGCTTGCGGCGCTGGAGCTGGTTGCCCGCCCCTGCCTCCATCCGGGTCGCACCTCCTTTGTGGCCGCGACGTCTTCTCTGGGGCGGCTTGGCAGCGTTGGGGATCTACGCGCTGGCCATAACGGCGGCCTACTGGCGGCTGGGATCCCAAATCGGGGGAGAGACAGTGGCCATTCAACGGCTCTACCAAGAGTGGCAGCGCCAACCGCAGGTGCAGAGAACCATTTTGCGGGATCCCAACTTCCGCAACCCCTTCCTGGTGCAAGCTCTCTGGTCGCCCCGTGCCAAGCAGGTGCTGCTCTTGGCTTCAGAAATGCCCCCTGCTCCTCTGGGCAGCACCTACCAACTGTGGCTGGAGTCGGATATGCAGGGAGGGGGACGACGGCTGGAAAGCGCCGGCACCTTCGCCGTCAACGCCGAGGGATCCCTGCAATGGCTCAGCCAACCCACCCCTTCCCAGCAGCCGACCCGCCTTTGGATCACCCTCGAACCGGCAGGAGGGAGCGAGTCGCCCACAGGCCCGCCTCTGTTGCAGAGCAACTTCTGGATCCCTGCCGCTCAGCCATGACCGGGAAAGACTGCAGGAATGGCTGTGGCTGTAGGATCAGGGGGCAAGCTTGCCGACATTACCCATGATTCGCCAATATCTCTCAGGAGAGGGGCTGCGTTGGTTTCGCCTGGCCCTGCAGTTGCAAGGCTCAGTTGTACCGGCAGTGCTGCCCCGCACCCTCGTCTGCAGCTTGGTTGGGGTGCTGGTTTCCGTTTTCTACAAACTGGGGCTGCCCCTGGCGTTGTCCTCGTTGGTGGCCTTTGTGCCCAACATCGTTCTGGGTTTGATGCTGGTATTTCGGACAAACACCGCCTACGAACGCTTTTGGGAGGGGCGAAAAGCCTGGGGAGCCGTGGTGAACAATGTGCGCAACTTAGCCCGCCTAATTTGGGTGGCCATTGAAGAAAAGCAGCCCGGCGATCGGGAAGAGAAAATCAAGATCCTCTATCTACTGCCCGCTTTTGCCATCGCCATGAAGCAACATCTGCGCCAAGAATTCTTGGCGGATGAGCTTCAGCCCCTCCTCAGCCCGGAGCAGTTGCAACGCCTCAAAAGCCTCAACCATCCCCCTTTGCAAATTGCCTTTTGGATCGGAGATTACCTGCAACGCCAATACCAAAGGGGCCGCGTTGAGGTCTACCAGCTTACGATCATGGTGGAGCAGCTCAACAGCATGGTGGAGGCGCTAGGGGCTTGCGAGCGCATTTTGCTGACCCCGATGCCCATGGCCTATGCCCTCCATCTGAAGCAATTGTTGTTGCTCTACTGTTTGTCTTTGCCGTTTCAGATGGTGGAGGGCTTGGGTTGGATGACCGGCCCGATTGTCGGGTTTCTGGCCTTTATGCTGTTTGGCGTTGAAGAGATTGGCATCGAAATTGAAAACCCCTTTGGCCGGGATCCCAATGACCTGCCCCTTGATAACATTTGCAACAAGATGAAGCACAATATCACGGATCTGATCAATTCCACCTAAAGAAACTCGCGGGAGCTGTTCATGGCGGGGTTGCCTCAGCCGCTGCCTACCCCTAGTGGAGATGCCCGCGGTGAACCCGATCATTTAGAGAAGGAGATCCCCATATCTGGGCGAGGTGAGTTTGCTAAACTGTGGGCAATTTGCCGAGGTGCTCTGGAGATGGCCTGCCCAAGCTGTACATTTTTGCACCTGGCCGATGTGCATCTGGGCTATGACCGCTACGACAGCCCGGAGCGGAGCAAGGATTTCTTTTTGGCTTTTCGAGATGTTGTCCGGCGTTATGCCATTCAAGATCCGGTGGACTTTGTGCTGATTGCCGGGGATCTGTTCGAGCATCGGCAGATTCAGCCCAGCGTTCTCAACCAAGCCCAGATCGTCTTACGCGAGCTGAAGCAGGCCGGGATCCCGGTGTTGGCCATCGAGGGCAACCACGACAACCGCCCCTATGGCGTCAAGACCAGTTGGCTGAGGTACTTGGCTGATCACGGAGAGTTGATCTTGCTGGAGCCGGAAGCCGGGGAACAGGGCCTGGAGCTACGCCCCTGGTCAGGTGGGCGGGGCGGGTATCTGGATTTGCCCTGTGGGGTGCGGGTGATCGGATCCCAGTGGTACGGATCGGCAGCCCCTAGGTCGATTGAACAGTTGGCGGCGGCCATTCGACAATTGCCCCCCGGCCCAGAACGGGTGGTGTTGATGTTCCACCATGGCCTGGAGGGCCAAATGGCCCGTTATCAAGGGGCTTTGCGCTACCGGGATCTGCTGCCTTTGCGGGAAGCGGGGGTGGGCTACCTGGCCTTGGGACACATTCACAAAAGCTATTCTGAGGGCGGGTGGATCTTCAATCCGGGATCCCTGGAGGCCAACAGTACCGCCGAATGGGATTTTCCGCGGGGAGCCTACCGCGTCCGCTGGGGAGATGGCCCGCCCCAAGCCGAGCTGCTACAAGACTACTATCAGCGGCCCCGCCGGCGGCTGTCTCTCGAAGCCAAAGGCCGAGAAACTCCCGAGCAAATGGTAGCGGCAGCCATTGCCCTGGCCAGGGGATCCCGTCTTCAGGAACACGAGATGGAGCCGATGGTGGAGTTGCGCCTGGTGGGGCAGGTGGGGTTTGCCAAGCACGAGCTGGACAGCCGCGCCCTACAGAAGCAGATTCAGCAGATTACCGGCGCCTTGCTCGTCCTGCTTCGCTTTGAGGCTACTCCCTTGGAGATCGGATCCGCTGCTCTTTCTCTGGAAGAAGAAGGACAAAGGCTACAAATTGAAGAGAAAATCTACAGGGATCTGCTGAGCAGCCATGCCCACTATCGCAAGCGCAGCGAAGAGCTGGCGCGGCTACTCCTGGATCTCAAAGCAAGAGTCTTAGATGGACAAGGCGAAGCGGAAGTATACGCTCACCTGAGGGACGCATTTTTGGGGGAAGAAGACTGACCATGCGGATCCTCTCTCTGGCTCTACAGAACTTCAAGTCGCACGAGGACGCCATCTTCACGTTTGAGCCAGGCATTAATGCCATTTGCGGAGAAAACGGAGCGGGCAAAACCAGCATTCTGGAGGCCATTGCCTGGGTTTTGTTCGACTACTGCCCCTACAGTCAAGAAGAAATCATTCGCTCTGGCGCCAGTGACGCGGTGGTGACCGTGCAGTTTATCTCCCAATGGGATCAGCGCACCTACGATGTTCGCCGCAGCGTTAGCCAGGGATATCGCCTCTTCGATCCGCAACTGAAGCAGCGCCTGGAGTATGAGCGCAAATCCGATGTACTGCCGTGGCTGAGGCAACATTTGGGCGTACCTGCCGGTACCGATCTGGCGCGGCTATTCGCCACAACGATTGGGGTGCCCCAAGGGACTTTCACAGCAGACTTTCTCAAAACAGGTCGAGATCGCAAAGAAGTTTTCGATCGCATCTTAAAAGTAGAGGAGTACCAGCAAGTAGCCAAAGATCTGTTGGCGGTCGAAAAATACAGCGAAGCACAAGTCCAGGCGATTCATCATCAAATTGAGTTGCTGCGTCAACAGCTACAGGAATGGGATCCGCTCCAAACCGAGCGGCAGAAAATCCAGCAAGAACTAGGTCATTGGCAAGGGCGCTTGAGTCAGTCGATTCACACCCTGGATCAGGCCAAGATTGAAATTGAGCGACTGGAGAAATTGCTGGAGCAAATCCAAACTTTGGATCACCGGATTGCCCAACTGGAGCAAAAGGGATCCCTGCTGGATGTATCTCTTAAGCAGGCGGAAAAGCTGTGGGAAGAAGCCAGGCAAGCCCAAGCACAACAACAGCAGTATCAAGAGGGATCCCAGCGCTTTTTGGCCATAGAAGCTCAGTTGCGGGAGCTGGAAAAACAGCAACAGCAGCGCTTGGAGTGGTTGAAACAACGCGATGCCTTGCTCTTGCAAAAGCAAAACATTGAAAACCAACTGGCCAGACTGCAAGAAAAGCTGAGCCAACAACAGCGCTGGAAGCAGGAGCTGGAGGAGCTGACTCCGCAAATTCAAGCCCAAGAAGAGCTGGAACATCAACAGATCTATTGGACTCAACAACTCAACACTTTGCTACAACTGCACCACGAATGGGAACAACTCCGGGCAGCATGGACAGCCCATGCCCAGCGGTGCCAACTCCTGCAAGATCGAGTGCAAGAGGCGGAGCAGGCACAGGTCATTTGTCAGCAGCATCAGACAGCCCACAACCGTTATCTGGAGCTGGAAGCCCTCATCGCCGATCAGGAAGCGCTGCGGCAAGCCCGACAAACCCTACTGGCTCAGCGGGAAACTTTGCAACATCAACTCCATCAACTAGAGCTGCGGGGATCCGAATATCAGCATCAGCTCCAGATTTTTCAAAAAATGGCGGCAGAAAAACTTGAGCTACAGCCTCTATGCGAACAGCAGACTGCCCTAGAGCAACGCCACTTCCAAATCAGCCAGAAGTTGGCTTCTTTTCAGACCCTGCGCCTTGAACTCAAACAACGGGAAACGGAACAGGAACAAGGCCAAGTTCAATTGGAACAACTCCAACTCCAACTGAGACAACGGCAGGCAGATTTGGATCGCGTAGCCGCCATTCCTACGCTCGAAGCTCAACAGGAGCGCCTGCAAACTCAGCTCAGCCGCATTGCTGCAGCTCGTCAATTTCAACAGGAGCTACAAGCCATCTTTGAGCAGGGCTCGAATCGCTTTGCTCAACAGCACCACAGCATCCAACAACTTCTGAGCCAATTGGAAGCGCAGCAACACAATTATCCCCAACTTCAACCTCTGTGGCAGCGGATCCCGGAAGTGCTTGCCCAATCTTCAGCGCTTAGCCAGCAGTTGCTCCAGTCCATCCATCACATTTTGCAAGATCTGGCTCCCCAAACTTCCGAACCCCAACTTCATCAGCAGTTGGCCGACATCCAAAAACAACTCAGGACTTTGCAACCCTTGCTCGGCCTAACCGCACAAATCCCCGATTTGGAAGCCCAAGTAGAACGGCTGCTGCAATTGCAAGCTGAACGGCAAAGCCAAATTGATGACCTTCACTGGAGCCTTGAGGCCGAGCCAACCTTCCTGCGGCAACAACAGGAAATCGGTCAGGCGCTCCAAGCCCTGGGGGATCCCAAGGGACAAATCCAACGTCTGGAAAAAGAGCTGAATGGCAAGCCCAGAGTGGAGCAAGAATACCAACAGCTCACAAAGCACATCCACCAACTCCAGCAACAGCTCGAAAATCTGGAACGACAGCTTGAGCCTTTGCGGGATCTAGAGGACAGAATTGCCGATTTGCGGGAGGAGCAAAAAGGCCATCGCAGCGGCTATGAAACCGTTATTCGCTTGCAGGCCCTTGCCCAAAGCTTGCCGCAACGAAAAGAGGAACTCAAAACCGCCCAAGCGCTACTGGAGCAGCTGCAAAAAGCTGGTCAAGAGAAACAGGCTCAAATTGGCCAATGGGAAAGTGCTCAAGGTTCAAGGGATCAACTGCAGGCTCAAATCGAAAAAGCGGCTGAAGCCTTGAAATCTTTGGGGGATCCCAGAAGTCAAGCCGAGCGGCTCAAAGCAGAGTTAAAACAGGAAAAGCAGTATTTGCAAATGCAGGCCGAGTGTCTGCAGCAGCTTCGGGATTTGGAAGCAACGCTCGGCCCTATTGACGAGGCCCTATCCCAAACCGAGCACCTGGATCGAGAGCTGGGATCCCTACAGAAACAACGTGAACGATACCGATTGGATCACGAGCATTATCTGCGGGCCGAGCCGATCGCCAAATTGCTTCCCGAACGGGAACAAAAGCTGGCCGAGCTAAGCGCCCAACAACAGGAGTTGCAAGCTCAACTGTCCCAACTGCGGTTGCAGCGGGATCCCTTGGCTGCTCTGTATCAACCACAGGAGCATGAGCGCCTTCGAGCCCTTTTGCAGACCACCCAAATCCAAAAAGCCGAAGCTCAAGCCCGGCTGGAGAGCTTAGCTCCTCAACTGAGCAAAATCCAGGAAAGGTTGCGGCAGCTGGAACAGGTCAGGGAAAGCTTAAAGCAGGTTGAGGCAGAAAAAAATGAGAAAGAACGCCTACATCGCTTTATCAAATTTAGCCGAGATACCTATAAAAAGGCTGGCCCTCAAGTTACCCAGCACTACCTGCAGCAGATCAACGATACCGCCGATCACCTCTTCCGCGAAATTCTCAACCGCTCCAACATCACCCTGACCTGGGAAACCGACTATGAGATCTGGGTTCAGGAAGCCGGCAGTCGTAAGCGACGGTTTGCCAGCCTTTCAGGAGGGGAGCAAATGTCAGCGGCCCTAGCGGTGCGCTTGGCTTTGCTCAAGGTGCTGGGGCAACTGGACATCGCCTTCTTTGATGAGCCCACCACCAATATGGACGCCCAGCGGCGACAGCGGCTGGCAGAGGCCATCACCAATTTGCGATCTTTTCAGCAGCTATTTGTAATCAGCCACGATGATACCTTTGAGCAAGTAACGGAGAACATCATTCGGGTGGAGAGGCACTCCGGCTCTGACCAGATGAGGAGGGATCCCACCTATGGTGTTTAGAGCCGACCGGATCCTGGCGGTACTGCAACAAAAGCGAGAAGCCTTTGCCACTTTTGATCAAGGGCTATCGGAGCGCAGAGAATGGTATCGGCAGGCCATGGAAAGCTTGTGCCAGTGGTCGAGTTTAGAGATTGCCGAAAAAATTGCTCTATTCTCTTTTCCAGGTGCTTTGCCCACTGAGGAATGGGATCGTTACTCCAGTTGGAAGATCCCTTTTGAGAAAGAATGGACTAACTATGAAGAAAGCTGTGAATGGGCAAGGTCGGTTATCAAAAACATTCCCACCTTCGCAGTAGACGGATCCCAGATTTATCCCAGCAAGGATCTGTCGATCCCAGTGGCCTTGGTGCAGATCGGCTGGTATGAGAATCATCACTCTGCCCAAGGCCTGTACGAAAAAGATATTCAAGTCGATGTACTGACTCCAAAGGATTTGGGATCCGATAGCAGCGGCGAGCCTAAAGAGCGCGTTGTCAACATGCGCCGCTTTCAAATGGAAACAGAAAAGCTGGTGGAATATATCCGGAGAGCTCAGCCTGGATCCCGAAAGTTGGCCTTTTTAGATGGGGCGTTAGTGGCTACCTTCGCGGAAGCTCTTGAGCCGGAAAGCCGAGATTTCTACGTACAGTGTTTACTCCAGGTGCTGCGGGCCAGCGAGCAAAACCGGATCCCCATCGTTGCCTACATCGACACCACCTATACCTCAGATCTGGTGACATTGCTGCGGCATTGCTTCGATCTTCCTGAAGCTCCTCAGCTCCACGATGCCCAATTGCTTAGCCCCTGGCTAGAGTGGGGGGAGCGCACGCCTTTTTTTATCTGCGCTCGTGGCGGCAGCCTCAACCCTCAAGATGGGATCCTCAACTCCTACCAAGAAATGCGGGAGCGGGTGGGATTTGTTTATTTGCGCACCAACAACAACTTTCCGGCCCGGCTGGAGATACCGGTTTGGGTTTATGAGGCAGGACTTTTGGACTGGGTGGTGGATCTGGTGCGCTGCGAGGTGATCATTGGAAGAGGCTATCCTTATGTGCTGGAGACAGCCGATCAAATAGCCGTCATTCGCAACGAAGATCGCAACCTTTTCCTGCGCCTGATGCAAGATTGGGCAAGCCGCGAGAAGCTCAGCCTCAGGTTATCTCAGAAAACGGTGAGTAAACTGCAGCGGAGGCGGGTTCGATGAGATTGGGCAAGGTGGTTCGCTCCAACAATCACTGCGACTACGTAGTGCAGGTGGATGACATCTTAGAAGTCAAGAATCCTCCCTCTCCCGACGACTATGGCTTTGGCAGCTTTGTTAAGCTGGAGAGCGATCAACGGCACTGGGCTGTGGGTCTGGTCTATAACACCCAAATTGTCAACCCACTCTTTCTCAACTCCGGCCCACGCCTTTCCAGCCAGCCGGATCCCTATTTTTCCCCTGATTTACAAAACGAGGTGCGCACACTGCTTTCGGTGGTTCTCATCGGAGCTTTGGACGAAGAGCGGGGCTGTGGCCGGCAAGGGATCCCGCGCGTGGTGGTGCCCGTAAACACACCCGTTTTTCGCATGAGCCAAGAAGAAATCCTACGTTTTCACCAAGATCCCCAAGGTCAAACCCAGTTTTCGTATTATGGATTGCTCTTGAGCAGCGGTGGCAACTTTGCTGACCACCTTATTTATCAAGTCTTGAACGATATCATACCCATGTTTTCCGATCCAGCCCAACAGCGGGCCCTGCAAATTCTAAGCAAAGAATTGGCCTGGAAAATGACCGTAGGAGCGATGCGCTGATGACCAAAAAAACTGTAGGGATGCCTCAGCCCTCTGAGAATGGGCGCTATCCAAAAGCTGTTTTCTCCTCTGATGAAGAGGCCCCAGAGGTAATCGGCACCGTCAAGGGCCCCGGTGAAACCCCCAACCAATATGTGTTTATCACTTCCAATACCCAAGCCGTAAGGGTAGGCGATTTTGTCTACTATGAAGTGCGGGATCTCCAGTCCCAAACCCTGCAAATCCTAGGCAAAATCAGCCAAGTCCAGCTTTTGGATCACATTCCCGATCGCATCTTTGCCGACACCGAGATCGATCCCAGCACCATTGTGGCTTTGGTGGGCTTTACCCATCCCAACCCAGAAATCTACGCAGTTACCGTCGAGGTCATCGGCTATTTTCACCGCGCCATGGGCTTTATTAACCCCCGTCGCCCTCCGGATCCCGGTGCCAAAGTCTTTTTGGCCTCCAATCGTCTGCTGAAATCGATTTTGAACAAACGGGATGAAACAGCCATTGGGGGCGCTCACTTGGGCAGTTTGCTGTTGCGCGATGAGGGAGCGGTGCCCGTGGTGCTGGATGTCAAGGAAATGGTTAGCACCCATCTGGCTATTTTGGCAGGGACGGGATCCGGAAAATCCTATACGGCGGGGGTCTTGATTGAAGAGTTGATGTTGCCCAAAAACCGGGCTGCTGTTCTTATTTTTGATCCTCATGGGGAATACCATACGCTGGCAGAGATGCAGTCCCACCCCAAGTTTTTGGGCGAAGACGGCTACCGCCCTAAGGTTAAGGTTCTCTCCCCACAAGAAATTAAGATCCGCGTGTCTTCTCTCAACTTTTTCGATATCCTTACCCTCCTGCCAGAGACCACCGACCGGCAGAAATCTTTCCTAGAGAAGGCTTTCCGCAAGGTTACCCAGTTTAATCCAGTACGTTGGACGATTCAGGATCTGATCGACGCCGTCAACGAAGCGGATTCCAAGGAAGATGGATCTCAAGGATCCTCAGCACCTGCCCTGGAGTGGAAGCTGGAGCAGATCGATCGCTCTCCCTATTTCAGCAATGTAGAACACCTGGCTCCAAAGGATTTGTTTGAGCCAGGGCAGGTAACCATCTTACAAATGCACGAGATTAGCCAGGAAGAGCAGCAGGTGATTGCCGCTGCTATTCTGCGCCAGGCCAATTACGCCCGCATTAACACCCATAAAGGCAAGATCCAGCCGGGGGATGAAAATTACCTGCCCTATCCTGTTTTTATCTTGTTGGAAGAGGCCCATCGCTTTGCCCCTGCCCACGAGCCTTCCCGCTGCAAGCAGGTGTTGCGCACCATCCTTAGCGAAGGACGCAAGTTTGGACTGGGAGTAGGTCTCATTACGCAACGCCCCGGCAAGTTGGACTCGGATATTCTGTCGCAATGCATGAGCCAATTTTTGATGCGAATCGTCAACCCTTCCGATCAAGAAAACCTGCGCCACAGCGTTGAGGCTGCCGGACGGGATCTGCTCCAAGAATTGCCGGCTTTGAGCAAGGGTCAGGTAATCGTCTCCGGTGTGTGTGTCAATACCCCTGTTCTGTGTAAAGTGCGGCAGCGCTACACCCAGCATGGTGGCGAAACCCTAGATATCCTCGGCTTGTGGCAAAATCACTTTCAGGCGCATCGCCAACGGGATCGCCTGGCCCAATCTGCTCCCCTTAAGCCACGCTCTCAACCACAGGTGATCGAAGGATTGAGCATTGAGTGAACGACCCCCGACCCTCATCTTCGTTGAGTCAACACAACATGGCCTACGCCACGCTGCGCGAACCGATAGAGTACGGGCTTCCCGCCGATTAAGCTAAAGCTCACCCAAGGCTGCGGGCCAGCTTGTTGAGCTTGCCGAGAGATCGGGAAGACAGGGATCCAGTTTGCTACAAGTAAAAAAGAGTTTTG
Organism: Synechococcus sp. H55.8; assembly: GCF_047462375.1. Lineage (NCBI taxonomy): Bacteria > Bacillati > Cyanobacteriota > Cyanophyceae > Synechococcales > Synechococcaceae > Synechococcus > Synechococcus sp. H55.8. The sequence continues at coordinate 15,396 of NZ_JANSJC010000040.1, forward strand.
CAGTCAGCAGAGTGAGAAAAGACGCTCTCTTGCGGGGTTGGGCTGTTATTGCCGCTGTGGCTCTACTGGGATCCGGCCCTGCCTATGCCCAGTTGCGGCTGATCCCTGAGGCGGCGCGGCAGGTCTACGCGGCCTTGCCAGATTTGCCGCTGGAAAATGGCTATACCCCCGTGAACCCCAATGACGGCGGCCCCGCGCCCGAGGAAGATACCTTAGTGCGGCGGATGATGGTCTACCACCTGCAGGTGGTCGGTCGCTCTCCTACCGACCGCTTTGACTGGCAACTGACGCTAGCGGACTATTTGGACGCCAATGAGCCGATAGTTGCCCAGCGCTACCCGGGTGCCGAGCGCCTGACGGTTAACCCCTATGCCCAAGACAAGGCAGCCGTGCAAGCCCTGACCCGGCAACAGCGACAGGCCCTGCTGCGGGCCATTCTGCTGGCCTTCGGCGGGGATCCCGATCCCAAGCCCCTGTACATTCCCACCGCCTTGAACCCTGTCCCTGCCCCGCCCACCCCAGAACCGCTGCAACGCTTGCCGATCCCCGGCGCTGGATCCGCCGACCTGCTCCGGCCCTAGAGGCGACCCCTCACCCCCGGCCCCGCGCCCCGGGGGTGCCCCGCCCCCCCCCCGCCCCGCGGCGGGGGGGGGCGGCCGACCCCCC
>NZ_JANSJC010000041.1:0-13471 GCF_047462375.1 Synechococcus sp. H55.8
TCTTTTCTTTTCGGGAAAAAGACTGGACGGTGTCGCTGACCACCGTTGAGGGACGCGAACGCTTTGAGCTGGATATAAGTAACTACCAGCGCGGCATGTTAGCAGGCTCAAACCCTAAAGCAGCCACGTTGGTCAAACGCCAAGACGGTTCCTACTCCATTCAAATTTGCGTGGAGTCTGAGGTGCCGGAGCCACAAGACACCACCAAGGCAATTGGCGTGGATTTGGGTAGGAGAGATATTGCCCATACTTCTGAGGGAGACCACTGGAATAGACAGCAGTTGAACCAGGTCAGAGACCACTACTCCCGGTTGAGAGCGGTTCTCCAACGCAAGGCCGGTAAGGGCACACGCAGCACTCGGCGTCGATGCCGGGAGCCGCTGCAACGGCTGTCTGGTCGGGAGAGACGTTTTCAAACTTGGGTCAATCACTGCATCTCCAAGTCCATTGTTGCTAGGGCACTGGCCACCCACCGTTTTATTGCCTTGGAAGACCTGACCGGGATCCGGGAGCGTGTCAACCAACAGCCGCGCAGCAAGACGGAGCGGCGGCGGGCGAACAGTGAGGCCTACGGCCCGCTAGCGCGAGGGGCGTTCTACCAGTTGCGGCAGTTTGTGCACTACAAGGCCGCCAGAGCAGGGATCCAGGTGGTGGTGGTGCCGCCTGCCTACAGCTCGCAGACCTGCCACCGGTGTTTGTGGCTTGGGCAACGGGAAGGGAAGCATTTTCGTTGTGTGAACCCAGTCTGCGGTTGGGAAGGGGATGCAGATTTGAACGGTGCCAACGTGATTGCCCTTTTGGGGGTCGCTGTAAACCGGCCCAGAGGTCCGTGGTTGGCTTGCCAACTGCAGGGCTACCATTCGCGTCAGCGGCGCGGAGCGCTTAAGCCCGCTCCGTACCGCTTAGCGGTCGGAGTCGGGTAGTTTACGGTGCCTATTTCAGGTAGTATTGCTGGGTGTGGGTTTTCTGAGTTTAGAAATAGACCGCGACCTCAACGCAGTGCAAAGCCTGGCGTGGAGTTTCCTGTTGCGGGGTTGGGAGCCGGCCAGTTAGGAAACGCGGAAGCAGGAAGTAAAGCGGCAACGCTGCAGAGGCTGAGGACTCTATTCTGCGGGGCGGGGTGGGGATGCTTTGTTACCGTTTCGTGAACCTTTCGGAGCGGACATGAGGACTTTTCCTTCTCCAGAGGTACTCCGTCGGCTGCCGGCTGGGGCTGCTGATGGGGCTATTATTCTGGGCACGTTGGTTCTCCTGGCCTTGGTGGCGCAGGTGGGGACGGGGGCTTTTGAGCAGTTTCAGCCGCCGGCGCTGGTGCCCCGAGTCGACCTGGATCCGCGCAACCTGCCCTACTACGCCGCCCGCTCCACCTTGCGCATGTTCATCGCCCTCTTCTTTTCCACCCTTTTTACCCTGATCTACGGGTATATCGCCGCCAAAAGCCGCTGGGCGGAGCGAATTTTGATCCCCCTGTTGGATATCTTGCAATCGGTGCCGGTGTTGGGGTTTCTCTCCATTACCGTTACCGGCTTTATCGCGCTTTTTCCCGGCAGCCTGCTGGGTCTGGAGGCGGCTTCTATCTTCGCCATCTTCACCAGCCAGGTTTGGAACATGACTTTTTCCTTTTACCAATCCTTGCGCACCCTGCCGCAGGAGCTGGTGGAAGCGGCTACCCTCTACCGCTTGTCGGGCTGGCAGCGCTTCGTCCAGTTGGAAGTGCCGGCAGCGATGGTGGGCCTCATCTGGAACGCCATGATGAGTTTTGGCGGGGGATGGTTCTTTGTGGCCGCCAGCGAGGCCATCAGCGTGCTTAACCAGGAGTACACCCTGCCTGGCCTGGGATCCTATGTGGAAGCCGCCGTTCAAGCAGAAGATCTGCCCAAGTTGGGCTGGGCGCTTTTGACCATGGCGGTGGTGATCCTGCTGGTGGATCAGCTCTTCTGGCGGCCTCTGGTGGCCTGGTCGGATAAGTTTCGCCTGGAGCAGAGCGCCAGTGCGGCTGCCCCGGAGTCGTGGCTGTATGATCTGCTGACCGCAGCGCGGATCCCGCGGTTGCTGGGCAATTGGCTGGCTCCCTTCCGAGAATTGGCGGATCGGCTGTTGTCCTATTTAACTCGCCCGCGCTGGGGGGATCCACCCAATCCCGAGGCGGAGCGACGCCGCGAGCGGCTGTTGACTCAGCTCTCTTGGCTGGCCATTGGCGGGATCGGGATTTGGATTGTTCATTTTGTGTCCACCACCGTGGGTTTCGGGGAGGTGCTGCTGACCTTTGGGCTGGGGATCCTCACCCTGCTGCGGGTCAGCGTGCTGTTGGTTTTCGCCACCGTGATCTGGACGCCGATCGGAGTGGCCATCGGCTTTAATCCACGCCTGGCAAAGTTGCTGCAGCCGGTGGTGCAATTTCTGGCAGCTTTTCCGGCCAATTTCCTCTTTCCATTTGCCACGCTGTTTTTCATCCGCACCCAAATTAGCATTGAGTGGGGCAGCATTTTGCTGATGTCGTTGGGAGCGCAGTGGTACATTCTCTTTAACTCCATTGCCGGCGCCCAGAGCATTCCCACAGATTTGCGCGAGATGGCCGTGGATGTGGGCTTGCGGGGATGGCAGCTCTGGCAAAAGCTGATTATTCCGGGGATCTTTTCTGCCTGGGTTACCGGGGGGATCACGGCCAGCGGCGGCGCTTGGAACGCTAGCATTGTCTCGGAGATCGTGGCCTGGGGATCCACCACTCTCAAGGCTACGGGATTGGGCACCTATATCGCTGAGGCAACGGCGGTGGGAGATTGGCCCCGCATTACTTTGGGCATTGGCATGATGAGCTTGTTTGTGGTGGGCATCAATCGCCTTTTCTGGCGGCGGTTGTATCAATTGGCAGAAGAAAAATATCACCTTTAATCTTTGAGGCTATCTGATATGAGTTCTGCAGCTTCTCCGGTTCTGATCGAAGTTGAGAGGGTCTACAAGCGCTTTCCTTTGCCGGAGGGCAAGGGCGAGTTTACGGTTTTAAGCCAGATAGATTTGCAAGTGCGGGCAGGGGAAGTTTTGGCTTTGTTGGGCCGCAGCGGCAGCGGCAAAAGCACCCTGCTGCGCATCATGGCGGGCCTGATCCCGCCTAGCGAAGGGCGAGTGTTGAGCAATGGACGTCCTCTGCGGGGCCCCAACCCGGATGTGGCCATGGTGTTTCAGAGTTTTGCTCTCTTGCCCTGGCTGACGGTGCAGGAAAATGTGGAGCTGGGGCTGCAGGCTCAAGGGATCCCGCGCGAGATCCGGCGGCAAAGGGCCCTCAAGGCCATCGACCTGGTGGGCCTGGATGGGTTCGAGAACGCCTACCCCAAGGAACTCTCGGGGGGCATGAAGCAGCGGGTGGGCTTTGCCCGCGCCTTTGTTCTAGAGCCCAAGGTGCTGTTTATGGACGAGCCCTTCAGCGCTCTGGACGTGCTGACGGCGGAGAACCTGCGGGGGGAGATCGACGAGCTCTGGAACACCCAGGCCTTCCCTTCCCAGAGCATTCTCATCGTTACCCACAACATCGAAGAGGCCGTGTTTTTGGCGGATCGGGTGGTGATCCTGGGATCCAAGCCGGGGCGGATCCGGGGAGAGGTGAAAATCGACCTGCCGCGGCCCCACGAACGTACGGATCCCCGCTTCAAGTCCCTGGTCGACTACATCTACGAGATCATGACCAATCCGGAGATCCCGGTAACCGGCGAGGTGGCTGCCCCCACTTCGGTAAGCAGTAGGGCAACTTCTCCCTACGCGCTGCCCCTGCCCCATGCGCGGGTGGGCGGCATCAGTGGTTTGCTGGAGCTGATTGTGGAATGGCCGCAGGCACGGGTAGAGATTGCCGAGCTGGCCGAGCGGCTGCAACTGGCGGTGGATGACTTGCTGCCGATTTTGGATGCGGCGGTGCTGTTGGGCTTTGCCGAGGTAAGCGGCAGGGTGGTACAACTGACCGAGATCGGCCAAGACTTTGCCAACACCACCATCTTGCGCAGCAAGGATCTCTTCCGACAGCAGCTTTTGGCACGGGTGCCGGTCTTCAAGAGCATCCTGCAGACGCTGGAAGAAAAAAACAGCCGCTCCATGCGGGCGGACTTCTTCTTGGATCTCTGGGACGAACATTTTCCCCACGAGGAAGCTGAGCGGCAGTTTGCTACAGCCGTTGACTGGGGGCGCTATGCGGAGCTCTTTGAGTACGATGCCTCGGAAGAGCGGCTGTATCTCCCGGATCCCAGCGAAAGCTCCGCCGCTTCTGAGCCTGTCGGCCTTGATTCCCGTTCTGGCTAGGGCCAGCTTGGCTTTGCCTTTTCCAAAGCTGGGTCGTAGGTTAGAGGTACGATGCCTATCCCAGAAAGCCCGAAAATTTACCACATCACTCATGTGGACAACTTGCAAGGTATCGTAACTGCCGGCGGCCTACTTTCTGACGCGGCAATCCTGCAGCAAGGCGGGCCGACGCAAATAATTGGCATGTCCAAAATCAAGCGGCGCCGAATCGAGGAGCTGGAAGTTGCCTGTCACCCCGACACAAAAGTCGGCGACTATGTTCCCTTTTATTTTTGCCCGCGCTCGATCATGCTTTATGTTATCCACTGCGCCAACCACCCCGAGTTGGCCTATCGCGGCGGGCAGACCCTAGTCGTACACCTCGAAGCCGATCTGTACCGGGTCATCAATTGGGCTGACCACAGTGGAACTCGATGGGCTTTCTCCCTCTCCAATGCAGGGGCACGCTACACTGAGTTTCGCGCACAACTCGACTGTCTTGGTGAGCTAGACTGGGATGCCATTAGTGCTAGGGATTTTCGCAACTCAGATATTAAAGAGCGCAAGCAGGCAGAATTTCTCGTCCATGGCTATTTCCCTTTTGATCTCGTTGAAAGGATCGGAGTGTGCCAGGCTAGCGTCAAAGACAGGGTCAACCAAGCATTGGCAGGAAGTAGGTATAATCCTGCGGTTGAAGTCCGTGCCGATTGGTATTTTTAGCGGAGAGAGGCCATGAACCTCGAGTACTGTGTCGGGGATATCCTGAAAGCGGATGCGGAAGCGCTGGTCAATTCCGTTAACTGCGTTGGCGCCATGGGCCGTGGCATTGCGCTGCAGTTCAAAAAAGCCTGGCCTGAGAACTTCAAGGCCTACGCAGCAGCTTGCCGACGGGGGGAGGTTCGGCCGGGCAAACTATTGGTTTTCGAGACAGGAAAGCTGACCAATCCGCGCTACATTATCAATTTTCCCACCAAGCGCCACTGGCGAGGGAAGTCGAGGATTGAGGACATTGAGGCTGGGCTGCAGTCCCTTGTCCAAGAGATCAGGCGCCTTGACCTACATTCGGTTGCTTTGCCACCCCTAGGCTGTGGCCTCGGTGGTCTCAGTTGGCCAGATGTTCGCTCCCGCATCGAGCGGGCACTGGCAACGCTCACGGATGTCCGCATTCTTGTCTATGAGCCGACTGAAGTTCAGCTTTTGCCGAAGAGCATGCGCCGTGGGCAGGTTTCCACCTTGACCCCGGGAAGAGCGGTGCTGGTGGGCCTCATGGAGCGTTACATCAACGGTCTACTGGTTCCCTTCGTTTCCCTGCTCGAGCTGCACAAGCTGATGTACTTCCTGCAGGAGGCCGGGGAGCCGCTGCGCCTGCGGTTCACGAAGGGCGTCTATGGCCCCTATGCTGAGAACCTGCGGCATGTTCTCAAGGAAATCGAAGGGCACTACATCTCCGGGTACGGATCGGGGGGTGACCAACCGGACAAGAAGCTAGAGCTTGTGCCTGGCGCCGTTGAGGAGGCCTACAGCTACCTCGCCAGTCAGCCGGAGACGAGAGAACGTTTCGAGCGTGTTAGCGACCTCGTGGAGGGTTTTGAGTCGCCATATGGTTTAGAACTGCTCGCCACTGCCCATTGGATCATAACTCGCGACCACCCCAGCACGGCGGAGGAGCTGGTGGAGGGTTTCCACGCCTGGGCGGAAAGAAAGCGACGATTCAGCAAGAAACAAATCCTGCTCGCCACTCAAGTTTTGGTAGAGAAGGGATGGGTCAGGGCCTTTCCGACGCAGCAGTTCGCAACCAGCTAAAGCAGGTTCGAGATATGGTCATTCCAGGCTAGATCGAGACAGCTCCCAAGCGCTCCGCGCCGCTACCCCCAGCCCCTCTCCCAGAGAGAGAGGGGAGTTGTGGATGAACTTGAAGAACTGTTTCATCGCTATTTGATAATTTGATTCCTGCCCCGGATCGCTGTACAGTTTTCCTCTCTAGCCTCTGTTCAAAGGGAGAAGAGAACTAGGGATCGACGCGACGAGCCATTTTGCTGCCACCGGCCATGCCTACTCGTAAATCCAGCTTTGGGTGGCGGGCGTCCAGCTTACCAGCTCGGATTCCTGGAACCAAAGGGCGATCTCCCGTTGGGCGGTCTCGGGGCCATCGGAGCCATGGACGAGGTTGCGGCCAATATCAATGCCAAAATCACCGCGGATGGTGCCCGGCTCGGCGTCCAAAGGGTTGGTCTTGCCGATGAGCTTGCGAGCGGCAGCAATCACCCCTTTGCCCTGCCAGACCATGGCCACCACCGGCCCTGAGGTGATGAACTTCACCAAACCGGGGAAGAAGGGGCGCTCCTTGTGTTCAGCGTAGTGGGCTTCCGCCAGCTCTTGGCTTACCTGCACCAGCTTTAGGCCCACCAATTGGTAGCCCCGGCTTTCCAGGCGCTGGATGATGGTGCCCACCAGACCCCGCTGCACGCCGTCTGGCTTAATGGCGATAAAGGTGCGCTCCATGGGATCTCCCCTTGTTGTTACTCATCTTCACCGTTATCCTTGTACCGGATTGGGGATCCCCAGTGCAAGGGTGTCTAGGAGCTCACCACCGCCAACGTTAGGAATATAGCCCCCACTATTGCAATCATCCAGCCGGCACTGCGGATTAAGCCAGGGATCCTCTCTGCCCAGGTTTCAGCCGCCCAGAGGGCAAGGAGCGCTACCCCATATTGAACGGTGCTCAACCCCAGCAGATAGCCCAGCCAGGGCATGGGTTCGGCACCGATGATCGCTTCGGCATAGGCATAGCCATGGAATAGCCCCGCCAGGGATCCCCACAGCAGCAAGAGCCAACTTGGGATCTGCCGCGATTGAACCAGCAGTAGGCCAAAGAGAACTATGGAGCAGGCAATGGCCAACTCCGTCAGCCCCAGGGGATCCCAGCCGGCCAGGTGGATCCCGGTGCCCACCAGACCGGCCAGCACAAAGCCCAGCGGGATCCCATAGCGCCAGGGCTGCCCCGCCGCAATGAGACCAATGGCCACCACAAAGGCCAGGTGATCCGGGCCGATCACCGGATGGGCCAGGCCCGACAAAAACCCCTCCCACCCTGTGGCCGGCAATCTCCCGCCCAGAGCGTGGTGGGCAAGAGCCGGCCAAGAGGCCAGCCAGGCGATCCCCGCCCCCAGGCCGATGGCCCAGCCGCGGCCCACTTGAGCAGGCAAGGCCAAAGGTCGCTGCCACTGCCAAGACATGCTTTTTGCTCCCTCACGATTGAACCTATGCGAAGGGGTCTAAGCTTGCTGTACCCATTTCTTTTCTAGTCTTCAAAGGCGCTCGCTGTACCCTTGTAGATTCTCCGGCTCAAATTGGCGCAAAATCCGCGTTGCCTCGCGCAGGCGGGTTTCGTTCTCCTCTTCCAAAATGAGCACGTACTTGCCCGCATTGAGACGGTTGCGGTAGGCCAAAGCATCGCCGGAGCCGCTGGTCAGGCCTACTCCTCCCCCCACAAAAAAGCTGCCCATGGCCCCACCCAGGGCACCCAACAGGCCGCCGATTAGGTGGTTGCCCAGGGATCCCGCCCAGGCAAAGGTATCCAGGCCGCTGAGGACGCTGAACCCCACTCCCGCCAAAAAGCCAAAGGGCACCAGCCAAATGGCCAGGCGCTGCATCTGGCGGTGGGCTGCTTGGGCCGGATCGATGAGCCCAAATTCATCCGCCGTTTTGTAGCCTCGCCCCAGCAGGTGCAATCGCTCCAGAGGGAAGCCGGCTTGTTCCAGAGCGCTGTAGGCCGCCTCGGCAGCCATGCGATCCGGCAGTACCGCAATGAGATAACTCATAGGAAGAGCTGCGCTTGTTATCAGCCAACTCCATTGTCTCCTGAGTTTGGGTAGGGATCCCTATGACACCGGCTTGCCCCACCGAGGCCCAATCCATCAGCCTCTACCAGCGCTTCTATGAAGTTGTGCGGCGGATCCCGCCGGGGCGAGTGGCCACCTATGGGCAGGTGGCGCGGCTTGCCGGCTATCCGGGGTATGCTCGCCAGGTGGGCTATGCCCTGTTTCGCCTGCAAGGCCAAAAAACCGACATCCCCTGGCAGCGGGTGATCAACGCCCAAGGGCGCATCTCCTACTCCCCTTTTCGCCTCGGCTACGACGACCTGCAAAAAGTCTTACTCCAAGCCGAAGGGATCCCCTTCGACGCCGAGGGCCGGGTGGACTTGCACCAGTTTGGCTGGGATCCGCGGCAAGCTTAACCTGAGCTTGACCCAATCTTAAACAAGCCATAGCGAAACCTCCCGCCCAGCCCTGGTAACGTGAACGCGGATGCGTCTTGTCTCGTGGATGGAGTGAAGGAACTGTCATGAAATCAGCTTGTCGCGCTCGAGGGTTAGCCCCTGCCGAGGGAGGGCTTCCGGCTTGGCTGAACCCTCTGGCCAAGTCCCTGTGGGTTGGGCTGTGCTGTTTGGTGCTGGGCCTGGCAAGCGCCTGCGGTACCAGCAGTAGCTCAGTTCCTCCAGCCGGCGGAGGAGCGGGGTTTATCGCCTCGGATCCCAATGTCACCCTCTCCAGTCAACCGCCCGCCTTTACGCTGCAGATTTTGCACGCCAGCGACTTGGAAGCTTCCATTGCCGCCGTTCAGGATGCCCCCCGCTTCTCGGCGGTGATCAACGCGCTGCGCCCCCAATTTCCCAACACCGTGATCCTCTCCAGTGGCGACAACTACATTCCCAGCCCCTTCTACAACGCCAGCACGGATCCTTCCCTGCGAGGTCGGTATGACCGCACGCCTGGCAAAGCCGACATTGAAATCATCAACGCCATCGGTTTTGAGGCGTCTGCCTTTGGCAACCATGAATTTGACCAAGGCACGCGCCAAATTCGCGACCTGATCCGACCCGACAGCAGCCGCGGCTACGCGGGCGCCCGCTTTCCCTACTTGAGCGCCAACCTCAGCTTCAGCGGCACCGGCGAACTGGCCAGCTCTGACTTTGCTGCCGATGGCCAAGAGGCCAGCTCCATCCGCGGCAAGATCGTCAAGACGGCGGTGATCACGGTGGGAGGACAGCGGATTGGCTTGGTGGGTGCCACCACCACCCGCTTGGCCGCCATTTCCAGTCCCGGCCCTGAGGTGAGGGTGGAAGGCAGGGTGGACGACACCGACCAGGTGAACGCTGCCCTCATCCAGAATTTCGTCAACCAGCTCACCGGCCAGGGCATTAACAAGATCATCCTCCTGGCCCACCTGCAGCAGCTCCAAAACGAGGTAACCCTGGCCAGCCAACTGCGGGATGTCGATGTCATCATCGCCGGCGGCTCCCACCGTGTTATTGCCAAGCCCACCGACCGCCTCCGCCCTGAAGATGTGCGCACGGGCGATTACCCCATCCTGCGCACCTCAGCCAGTGGCCAGCCGGTGGCAGTGGTCAACACCGGCGCCAACTACCGCTACGTGGGCCGCTTGGTGGCCGGCTTCGACGCCAATGGGGTGATTGCCCGCATCGATCCGGTAAGCGGCGCCTATGCCACCGACGACCAAGGGGTGGCAGCCGTGCGCGGCACTCCCAACCCCGACGTGGTGCGGGTGGCCAACGAGATCGGCAACATCATCCGCACCAAGGATGGCCGCACCTTTGGCTCTACTACGCAATTCCTCAACGGCCTGCGGGCCGAGGTGCGCACCGAGGAAACCAACCTGGGCAACCTCACGGCTGATGCCAACTTGGCCTACGCCAAAACTGTCGATGCCACCACGGTTATCTCCCTGAAAAACGGGGGTGGCATTCGCGCTCCCATTGGGGCTACCACCGGCGGCGGCGGCGGCGAGCCGGTGCGGCGGATCCCTCCGCTGGCCAACCCCGATGCCGGCAAGCAGTCAGGCCAAGTTTCGCAACTGGATATCGAAACTGCCTTGGCCTTTAACAACGGCCTGTCGCTGGTGACCGTCACCGCCGAGGAGCTGAAACAATTGATAGAACACGGGGTGGCGCAAAGCCAGCCAGGGGCCACGCCGGGCCGCTTCCCGCAGATTGGCGGCTTTGCCTTCAGCTTTGATCCGTCGCGACCACCGGGATCCCGCGTGATCTCTTTGCGGGTGGACACACCCACGGGCCGGGATGTGGTGGTGCGCAACGGCCAGTTGCAAGGGGATCCCCGCCGTACCTTCCGCCTGGTGACGCTGGACTTCTTGGCCAACGGTGGGGATGACTATCCCTTCCCGCGCCTGTCTAACCCCAACCGGGTGAACTTGGCCCCCAGCTCCGGCATCACTTTTGACACCCCCGGCAGCGAGCAGGATGCGCTGGCTCGCTACTTGCGGCAGATCGGCGTGTTCACCCAGGAGGATACCCCGGCTGCGCAAGATACCCGCATCCAGAACCTCTCGGTGCGCCAGGATACGGTGCTGCAAGGCCTCTAGTCTGGGCTGTTGCCGAGCCCGCCGCCCCTCTCCTTGCTGGGGGAGGGGTTGGCGTTTGTCGGGAGCAAGACCTTGGACTTTTGGGAAGGGATGTTGCCAAGTGGATCAGAAAGGATCGCTGGTAATTTAGGGATCCCTTTTGGGTTGTCCGGAAAACTTGATCCCTGAGACCGTTGTTTTTTGGGCAGTGTTGACGGATTTTGGTCAAGGATTGGAACTACGCTACTATCGAGCGAAATCGACTTTCCCTCCCTTCGCCATTATGACCCTGGAAACGTTTTTCACCCAGCTCAACGCCAACGGCTTGACGATTGCCATCCTGCTCTTTGCGGCTCCTTGGCTGGTTTGGGTTCTCTGCCACTGGATCCCGGGGCAGTGGGAAGAGCCTTTTTTGCTCAGCTTGAACATCGGCTTGGCAGCGGTGAGCCTTGTCCTCTGGGCCGGTTACTTGGCCTATGCCACCAACACGGCTGGCTGGCAGGCGGTGGTGAAGCAGGCGGATATGTTTCTGCTGCTGGTGCCTCCCTACTATTTCCTTAGCTCCATCTGGGTGGCACGGCAGCGCATGCCGCTCTCGCGGGTGCCGGCTTTCCGCACCTTGCAAGGGATCGGCCTCTTGGCGGCAGTCTATCTCATTTTTTCTTGGCTCAGCCGCCGGGTCTATGTTGTCTTTTTTTCCTACATGCCCTTCTCAGCCTTCTTGTGGATCCTGGCGGGGTTGCTAGGGGTGGCCTATCTTGGCTATCGCATCGTCTTTGGGGATCCGCCCAAGTATCCTCCTGAACCCTGAGTGGGCCGCCAACAGGGACTAGAATTCGAAAGAAACCTTTTGCAACGGCAATGGTGACAGTCCCTCTGATTTCAGCCCTGGACATTGACTATCGGCCTCTCCAGGAGTTGCTGGCGGCGGGAGCCTGGCTGGAAGCGGATCGGCTGAGCCTGCAATTGCTGTGCCGGGCAGCGGGAGAGGGGGCGGCGCGGCGGGGCTGGCTGTACTTTTCCGAAGTGAGCCGGATCCCGGCAGAGGATCTGCGCACCATCGATCGCCTGTGGCGGGCGGCCTCCGGGGATCGCTTCGGCTACTCGGTGCAGCGGCAGCTCTGGCTGGGGGTGAATCGCAACTGGGAGCGCCTCTGGCCGCTGATTGGCTGGAAACAAGGCTACCACTGGACCCGCTACCCCGACGAGTTCACCTGGGATCTGTCTGCCCCCAAAGGTCACCTGCCCCTTTCCAACCAACTGCGGGGGGTGCGGGTTCTGGAAGAACTGCTCACCCACAGGGCTTGGGAAGACTTGTCCGGCTGAGCGTCTGTTGCAATCTTGTTATCTGATGGATCTGATGGGATGAGACTGTGGCTGAACAACTGCAACTGACTCAGTTTCCCCACCTGCCCGGCGATCTGGCCCAAGCCTGCGAGCAGGCCATCCAGGCCACACGCCTGGCTATCCAGGCGGGGTATCGCCGCCTGCTCATCGAGATCCTCGCCCCCGACATCAAGCCGGAAGTCTTAGCCCGTCCGTTCTTGGAGCTGCTGCCGCCACCGGCTTTGGTGTTGTTCAGCGATGCCGGCGGAGCAGCCCTGGCCCAGCGGGAGTGGGGATCCCTTCCCGACGGGATGCAACTGCAAAGCCTGACTGCCCGCACGCAGCCTACACCAGACCAGAGCGTCCTGTTTGTAATGCCAGCAGTCTACAGCCTGGATCAGGTGGAGCGGGTCTGCCAGGTGGTGAGCGGCGGCGATCCTTCTGGGCTGGCTGCCAAAGGCCGGGATCCCAAGCCCGTCGTTCTCCTCAACCCACAACTTCAGGATGCCGCCGCAGTGGGGGTGGGGCTGGCTGGGCGCCGGCTGCGGCAACGCTTCCTGAGCACCTTTGAGACCAGTTACTACCTGCGCTCGCTGCTGGAAGGAGCCCTGTTTCGCGCCTACCCGGATCCCTGGAGCCTGTGGCAGCAGGAAGAGCCCGGCCTCTACAGCGTCCTCCAGACCTTTAGGGCTCGACCCAGCGGCGAAGAAGTGGCCGAGCTGTTTAGGGCCACCAGGAGAGGGGATCCCTGGTGGAGCTGGCGGCGCTGGCTGGGCGGGATCCCCTGATCGACCCGCAGCTTCAAGAAAGGGAGAGTATCAAGACAACGTTTTATTGTTGGCCGCCTTCCCGGCTGCCGAACTGCTATCGGAGCGGATGAAATACACAGAACCATCTCCGATCCAGAAACTCTGCGGAGATGCTTTGTCTAGCCTTTTTATCGAGTGGGCGTTGACCGATGCTATCGCCTATGAGTTAGGAATCCAATTTGAAGGCGAAGACTCTTTTGTTATCAATCAAGGGAAACTTAGAGATAGAGTTGCCCACCAAATCTACGTTCACGACAACTGATTTTCCTACATTAAATCCGTAGAGGACGATCTCCTAAGCAAGATTGTCGGTTGTGTGGATCCCACAGTTGGACGAACAAAGCATCTTTTCGGATCCTTTTTTCAGAAAGTCTTGGGTCAAGGCACGGTGGCTATTGAAGAGGGGGAAGCTCGTTTGAGAGAGAGACAAGCGACTTCTTGACGAGTTCCTCTCTCTCTAGGAGAGGGGTTGGGGCTAAGGATGGCGGCAAGAAGCGACCGGAAACCGCCTTAAACTATTCTGAAACGACCCCAAAGCTCCTGCCTTGCTTCAGCTAGAAACCGCAGGAGCCCCGCCCTGTACCCGTAGGGTCAGGGGCGGGAGCAATGCGGACGACGGATAATCGTGACATGGCCCAAGTCCTGACTATCTCCTGCAAGCTCAAGGTGTCTGCTTCGCAAGCCGTGAAGCTAGA
>NZ_JANSJC010000042.1:0-11417 GCF_047462375.1 Synechococcus sp. H55.8
CCACCTATCCGTCCAGTTGCGCCCTCAGGGTTTGCACGCCCCGCCGCGACCAGCTCACTGCTCCAACGCGATCGGCGATGTAGAGGGGCCGCTGCTTTTGCCGAAACCAGGTGGCTACTGCCTCGCCAACAGGGCCGGAGCTGATGCCCGCCTGCACCTGAAAGCGCTCCAGCAAGTCCAGGATCACGGATCCCCCATCCCACCACAGCCAGTCGATCTGGGCCGGCAGCAGGGGGGATCCGGTCAGCTCAGCCTGGACGTTGGTGCCGGCGGATCCCAAGAGCAGCCAACGGGATCCCTCCGCCTCCAGGGTCAACACCAGAGGGTTGGTGTGGACAGCCTGCAGCTTCAGCCGCTCCGAAAAAGGGATCCAATCCGCAGGCCGCAAGACTTGATAGGGGATCCCGGCTGCTTGCACGGCGCTGAGGGAGCGCAGGTAGCTGTCCGAGGCGGCATTGACGCCGCCCCCATCCCAGAACTGCCCGATGGAGAAAGCCGAAAGCAGGATCTCCCAGCCCCCATTGGCCGAGCCGGCAGAGGTCATGGCCACCGCCCCCTCCAGACGGCGCAGGCCCTGCTGCCGCAAAAAGGGCAGCACCGTGCGCTCGGCCAAGCGGGGATCGCCGCTGTTCAGTAAGAGATGGCGTCCTTCGGCTTGGATGGCCAGGATGGGGATACGGCCACTGGCCAAAGCTGTGATCTGAACTGGCGGCCCCGGCCACAGCCTCGGCCCCAGCAGGATGGCAGCCATAACCAGAGCAGTACCCTGCCAGCGGAAAGCCCGCCGCCAGCGGGGCCAAAAGGTCAGGGCCACCAGCGCCCCGTAGAGGAGCAGGCACTGCAGCAACGAGACCCTGCCGGTGTAGTAGGAGCTTAGGGGCCAGCCGGCCATCCAGCTCACCCAGTTAATCAAAGGCGTGAGCAAAAACGTCAAGGGCCGGGCCAGCAGGGATCCCAGCCCCGGCCAGATCAAGGCCACCAGGGCCGCCCCAAACCCTGCCACCAGCAGCGGCACTACTAGAAGCAATAGCAGCGGGTTGGCCAGCAGCGAGTAGGTGGGGATGCGGCCAAAGATAACCACCTGTAGCGGCAGGGTCCAGATCTGGGCGGCCAGCGGAACGGCCAGAGCGGTAGCCACCGCCGGCGGCAAAAAGTCCAGCCGGGACACGATCGGCGCCGTCCCCACCAGCAGCCCCAAGGTGGCGGCAAAGCTAAGCTGAAACCCCAAGTCCGTAATCCACAGGGGCTGGTAGATCAAGAGCAAAACTGCCGCCACCAGCAGCGTCCCCAGGGGGTTAAGCCTGACTTTTCCTTCCAGTCTGGGCTCCGTCAGTACCAGCATGGCCGCCACCCCCATTACCGCCGCCCGCAGCACCGAAGGCGTAAACCCCGTCAAGGTGAGGTAAATCCCCAAGACCGCCAGGAGGATCCCTTGCTGCAGGCGCACCGGCAGCCGCCGCGTCAGGACGAACACCACCCCCACCAGCAGCGACACGTGAAACCCAGAGGCCGCCAGGACGTGGGCCAGGCCAACTTCTCGAAAGGCATCCTGCAAATCAAAGTCCAGTTGAGCAGCGCGGGATCCCAGCACCAGGGAAGCCAAGAGGTTCCCCTGCCGCTCCCCCAGCCCGGCAATGAACGCCTCCCGCACCCGCCGCCGCAACACCCAACCTCCCCAGCCCCTCCCGCCCGGTTGGGGAATCACCTCGCGAGCGCTGAACCCCGCAAAAGCCCCCTGCCGCTGCAGATAGACCTGAAAATCAAAGCTGCCTGGGTTCAGGGCTGGACTGGGAAGGTAGAGGGATCCCGTCAGGCGCACCCGCTGGTTGGGATGGAGATCCTGGCTTGGGAGAGCTTCAGGGGTGGCAGTGACGTAGAGCTTGCCGCTCACCTGGCGAGCGGTGGAGTTGGCCTCCAACACCTGCTCCGCCTCAAGCCAAAACTGCCGCCGCTCGCTGCGGGTGGGACGGGGCTCCGCAAGAACGGTGCCCACCAGGCTCATCTGCGGCTGTGGGGCCAGCAGGCTAATATCCGTCGGGCCGGGAACCGGCTGCCGCCAGCCCAGGTAGGCCCAGGCCAGGCAGCCCACCAGACCCATCGCCAGCCAGGTGCGGGCCAAACGCGGTCGTCGCCGGTACCCCAGGGATCCCACCAATCCCAGCCCCAGCGGGATCCCCCAGCCCCAGCCGCTCACCGCCGGCCAGGCCCGCAGCAACAGGCCCAGGATCCAGCCCAGCCCCAGCAGATAGGTTCTTTCCATGTTTCCGCGGCACGTTTGCCCCCACTGTACTGTCGCCCTCAGGCGGGATCCATGGCCTTGTCTTAACCTTGCTCGCCTGCCAAAAAATCGTATTAAAGGATACTCTTTCTCGCCCCTGGCAAAGGGAGTGTAGATTAGGGCTGTTCGCGTGGCGAGCTGTTCAAGTGCTTTGCAGCACCAGGTAGGGCTCGCAGATGCCGAGGAAGTTCCCCGCGCCAACCTTCTCAGATAAGCAGCAGTCGTCTGTTCCCCTCTCTACCGTTTTCCTTGAACCCTATGCGCATTCGATCCATCCGCGTTCTCAGTGGCCCCAACTACTGGAGCATCCGTCGTCACAAGCTGATCCAAATGCGGCTCGATCTGGAAGACCTGCGGGAGCGCCCCACCAACACCATTCCGGGTTTTAAAGAAAGGTTGCAGACCTTGTTGCCGGGACTGTGGGAACATCAGTGCTCCCGCGGCTGCTATGGGGGATTCTTGCAACGGGTGGAAGAGGGTACCCTCATGGGCCATGTGGTGGAGCATGTGGCTTTGGAACTGCAGACCCTGGCCGGCATGAAAGTGGATTTTGGCCGCACCCGCGAAACCTCCACCCCCGGCACCTACAACGTCGTCTTTGAGTATCAGGAGGCAGAAGCCGGGCGCTTTGCCGCCAAAGCTGCAGTGTATCTCTGTCAGGCCTTGGTGGATGGAGAAGACTACCGCCGCGACCTGGAGCTGGACATCCAAGAGTTGCGAGAGATCCGAGAAAACGTCCGCTTCGGTCCCAGCACCCAAGCTCTGCTGGATGAGGCCGCCCTGCGCGGCATCCCCTATCTCCGCCTTAACAAGGGATCCCTGGTGCAACTGGGGTACGGAGTCTACCAAAAGCGCATCGAAGCCACCACCACCGAAAAAACCAGCATCATTGCCGCCGACCTGGCCGCCGACAAACGGGCCACCAAAGAACTGCTGCAAGACATGGGGATCCCGGTGCCCAAGGGCTACACCGTGCGGCGTCGCAGCGAGTTGGCGGCCACTATCGAGGATGTGGGGGGCTTTCCGGTGGTGATCAAGCCCCTCAACGCCAACCATGGCAAGGGCATCACCGTCAACATCACCAGCTTGGAGGCCGCCGAGATCGCCTACGATGCGGCCAGCCAGTACTCCGATGTGGTGTTGGTGGAACAACACCTGGTGGGGGATGACTACCGCCTGCTGGTGATCAACAACAAACTGGTGGCCGTGGCCAAACGGATCCCAGCCCATGTAGTGGGGGATGGCCGCTCCACCATTCAAGAGTTGATCGATGCGGTCAACCGGGATCCGCGGCGGGGGTTTGGTCACGAAAACGTGCTGACCCAGATCAGCGTTGACGACATGACCCTGCGCATCCTGGAGAGCAAAGGCTACACCCTGGATACCGTGCTGCCCGAAGGAGAGCATTGCACCCTCAAGTCCACGGCCAACCTGAGCACCGGCGGCATTGCCGTCGATTGCACCGATATCATCCACCCCTACAATGCCTTTATTGCCGAGCGGGCAGCTCAGATCATCGGCCTGGATGTGGCGGGCATCGACCTCATCTGCCCGGACATCGCCCAGCCCGTCAACGAAACCGGCGGCGGCATCGTCGAAGTGAACGCCTCTCCGGGTTTGCGTATGCACCTGGCCCCCAGCGAAGGGATCCCGCGCAATGTGGCCGAGCCCATCATCGACATGCTCTTTCCCCCCGGCAGCCACACCCGTATCCCCATCCTGGCCGTCACCGGCACTAACGGCAAAACCACCACTACCCGCCTGATCGCCCACATCCTCAAAGGTATCGGCAAGCGGGTCGGCTTTACCACCACCGACGGCGTTTACATTCAAAACCATCAAATTGCCAAGGGAGACATGACCGGCCCCCACAGCGCCCGCCTGGTACTGCGGGATCCCACCGTAGAAGTGGCGGTGCTGGAAACGGCACGGGGCGGTATCTTGCGGGAGGGTTTGGGGTTCCCGGAATGCGACATTGGCGTGGTGCTCAACGTAACCTCAGATCACCTGGGGCTGGGGGACATCGAAACCCTGGAAGACATGGCCCGCGTCAAATCGGTTTTGGTGGAGGCGGTACACGAGCGGGGCTACGCCGTCTTAAATGCCGACGACGGCCTGGTGGCCGCCATGGCCGCCAACGTCAAGGCGACGGTGGCCTATTTCAGCATGAACCCGGAGAATCCCCTCATTCAAAAGCACATTGCTTCCGGGGGCACAGCGGCTGTTTATGAAGAGGGTCACATCTCGATTTTGAAACGGGGCTGGAAACTGCGCATCGAAGATGTAACCAACATTCCCCTCACCCTCTCCGGCAAGGCCAGCTTCATGATCCAAAATGCCCTGGCCGCCACCCTGGCCGCCTTCCTGCACGGGGTTTCCATCGACGACATCCGCATGGCACTGGGCACCTTTACCAGTTCTGTGGCTCAAACCCCCGGTCGGCTCAACTTGTTCGATGTGGGCGGCTACCAGGTGTTGGTGGACTACGCCCACAACCCGGCAGGCTACGAGGCCATTCAGAGCACCCTGGAACGCTGGGATTGTCAGCGGAAGATTGGCGTGATTGGCGGCCCCGGGGATCGGCGCAACAGCGATCTGAGAGAGTTGGGAGTCCTGGCGGCGCGGATGTTCGACCGAGCCATCGTCAAAGAAGATGATGACCGGCGGGGACGGGAGCCAGGCGAAGTGGCCGCTCTGATCCGGCAGGGTTGGGAACAGGAAAAGGCAGGGGATCGCTTGCAGGAGATCCTGGATGAGGCAACTGCCATCGAAACTGCTTTGGAAAAGGCCGAACCCGGAGACCTGGTGGTGATCTTTCCGGCAGACGTGCAGCGCACCATCCAGATCATCACCCGCTTCCAAGACAAGCTTAACCCCAAACCCAGTTACCGTGGCTCTTCCTACAGCATGGGCCCAAACTTGATCTCCCCCAGCCCTGAGGGCAAACCGTCTTAAGCCGGCTGCCGACAACTCCAGAATGCTTCATGGTTGCCAGAAGCATGCCCCCGTTCCCTAAAGAGTATTGGGAATTGAGTGGGCGGAGATGGCCCATAACCCCCCGGCGGCGATATCCTGGGTTTAGGCTTGCCAGGGCCAGGCTGGCTCAGCTTGTCTTTTGGGGAGGAGCAGGTGTAGAGACTCCATTCCGTTTGTGCGAACGGTTCAAGGGATCCTCGCTTTTTAAGGCTCTTTTAAGGAACCTTAAGCGTTTCTAAAAAAGCTCAAAGAGGGCGGACAGAACGTTAGGGATCCCAAGCGACTTTGGGAACATCGTTAGGGTAATAGTGGGCTTCGCAAGGTAGGGAAACCGCACATGGACAGCGCGTTGCTGCAAGCAGCTCGTCAGATCTATCAATTTCATCTCCAGCATCGACCGGAGGTGCTGGAGCAGCCGCCGCGGGGTGTGGTCATCCACCGCCGTACCCTGAGAGGGGATCTGATCTTTTCTGAGTTTCCCATTCTGCTGCCCCAAGAAACCTTTATTCCGCTGCAGCAGTTGGAGCCGCTGCGGTGAGGCAGAAGGGCTCCTCTCCCGTTCTTCTCCTGCCCTTTTGAAGTGGTTGCCATGCTCAACCTTCTCTCCTGCTACGCAGCGCTTGCGCAATGTGGCTGAGCAACGCCGACGCGAACGGCATCTGGGAGCTGCGCCTGTTGGGCTGGGTGCTGGTGTTGGTGCTAGGAGCCTGTGTGGGCAGCTTTCTCAATGTGGTAGTCTATCGCCTGCCGCGGGGCCTCTCTCTGCTCTATCCTGGATCCCATTGTCCCCACTGCAAAACACCGCTGGGCCCGACGGAGAACATCCCCATTCTGGGCTGGTTCCTGCTGCGGGGCCGCTGCCGCCACTGCGGTGCGCAGATTAGCTGGCGCTACCCTGCCGTTGAAGCCTTGACCCTGGGGCTGTTTGGCCTCAGCATCGCCATCTTGGGTTTTTCCCCCCGCGGGATCCTCACCTGTGTCTTGTTGGGCTGGCTGCTGGCCCTGGCGCTGGTTGATCTGGACACGTTCTTGCTGCCGGAAGCGCTCACCCGCTCCGGCTTGGTGGCGGGGCTGCTGGCCCGCTTGGCGCTGCCCTGGCTGGAAGGATCCGGATCCCTGGCGGCCATGGGCCTGTCGCTGGTGGCCGGGATCGCGGGGGCCGTATTGGGCATTTGGTTGCTGGAGGGCATTGGCTTTGTTGCCCGCTGGGTTTTGCAGCGGGAGGCCATGGGCGGAGGAGATGGCAAGCTGCTGGCTCTGATCGGCATGTGGCTGGGCTGGCAAGGAGTCGTGGTGACTCTCCTTTTGGGTTCCGGCTTTGGCTTGCTGGGCAGCCTGCTGGCCATGACCAAAGGAAAGGCCCGCCTGGGCAAACCCATCCCCTTCGGCCCCTACTTGGCTCTGGGCGGTGCCGTGGCCGCCTTGGCGGGATCCCCCCTGGTGGAAGCCTACCTGCACTGGTCGGGGTTGCTGGGGTAGAACTCCCGCACCCCTCTTCCAGTGGCAACGGCGCCAACGATCGGCAGGGATCCCCTTTGGCCCCTATTCCACCCCCTCGATCCGGTCTTCCACTTCTTGGTACAGCTCCTGCAGGCGCTCAATATTGGCCTGGGAAGTCTGCCAGTAGCCACGCCCGTGCACCTCCAACAGGGATCCGACGATGCGCCGGAAGGAGTGGGGGTTGAGGTTCATCAGCCGCTGCCGCATCGCCTCGTCCTTGATGAAGGTCTCGTTGGTTTCCTCGTAGATCCAGTTGTCCACCGCGCCTGCCGTGGCCGACCAGCCGGAGGTGTTCACCAGCCGCTTGGCGATCTCCCGCACCCCTTCGTAGCCGTGCTTGAGCATGCCCTCATACCACTTGGGGTTGAGCAGCTTGGTGCGAGCATCAAGGCGGATCGTCTCGCTCAGGGTGCGGATCTGGGCGTTGGGTGTGGTGGTATCCGCCATGTAGGCCGAGGGGGCCTTGCCGTCCGGGCGCAGGCTCTGCACCAGCTTGGTGGGATCCGAGTCGAAGTAGTGGCTGACATCCGTCAGGCTGATCTCCGAGGAATCCAGATTCTGGAAGGTAACGTCCACCGTTTTCAGGCTGGCCTCAAAAAGCTGCCGCATCTGCTGGTTGGGCAGATTGGAGCCGAAGGCAAAGGACTTGCGGGATAGATACATCTCCCGCAGCTCGCTCTCGTCTTCCCAGGAGCTGTTTTCCACCGCCAGGTTGATGTTGGCCGAGTAGGAGCCGGAAGCGTTGGAAAAGACCCGCGTTGCTGCCTGCTCCAGCGTCAGCCCCAGCTCCTTGGCCTGCTGTAGGGCGTGCTTGCGCACAAAGTTCAGCTCCAGCGGCTCGTCGGCCAAGGCCGCCAGCTTCACCGCCCGGTCGAGGAGAGCCATTTGGTTGACAAAGAGATCCCGGAACACCCCCGAGCAGTTGACCACCACGTCGATGCGGGGCCGCCCCAGCTCCGCCAGAGGGATCAGCTCCACCTTGTTCACCCGCCCCAGGGCATCCGGCTTGGGACGCACCCCCAGCAAACACAGCACCTGGGCTAGCGATTCCCCATAGGTCTTGATGTTGTCCGTGCCCCAGAGCACCACCGAGATGGTTTCCGGGTACCTGCCGCCGTTGGCGCTCAACTCGCGGGCCAGCAGCCGCTCCACCACGATCTCCGCCGACTTGATGGCCGCTGCCGTGGGGATGGACTGGGGATCCAAAGCATGGATGTTGCGCCCCGTCGGCAACACATTGGGGTTGCGGATGGGATCCCCGCCCGGCCCCGGCAGGATGTACTCCCCTTCCAAGGCCCGCAGCAGCGATCCCAGCTCGTAGTCAGCCGTAATTTGCTTAAGGCACTCTTCCAAAAACTCAAACAGAGGCTTGAGCAGCTCTGCATCCACCTGGGGATAGCCCGCCTCCTTGAGGGCCACCAGCCAGGGCGCCTGCCGCCCCATGTTGAAGAAGTTGAGCTTAGCTACCCTGGAGACCCGCCCCTGGGCGTCGGTTTGCTCCTGCACCAGGGCCGCCACTGCCTTGTGGCAGGCCTTGTTGATGCGATCCAGCAGCTCCGTATCCGCCAGGTGCCCCCGATCCCGGTTGCGGTAGATCTCGTCGATATCCCGGCCCAGGCTCTGGGCAATAATGCGCGGCAGGCCAAGGATCCCTTCTTCTGGGCGGTCGATGCTGGCGATGCTGACCAGGGTGGCGATGGCTTCCTCTGCGGTAGGGGGCGCCCCGATCACATGCAGCCCACAGGGCAACAGCCGCGACTCGATCTCCATTAGCTTGGCGTAGAGCTGGCCCACCACCGTGTCCCGTTCTTCCAGGGTGAGCTGGCCGGCATCCACCGTCGGCAGCTCCACGTCCTTGTCCAGGTTGACCAGGCGCGCCTTGTCACAGATGGCGTTGACAATGGCAATGCCCCGTGCCCCCTCCCGCAGGGTTTGGTAAGAGCCAATCAACTCCCGCAGCTCCTGCAACCCCTTGTAGAGGCCGGCATTTTCTGCCGGCGGCGTCAAGTAGCTGATGGTGCAGGCGTAGCCGCGCCGCTTGGCGATGGTGGCCTCGCTGGGGTTGTTGGCCGCGTAGTAGTACAAGTTGGGCAGGGATCCAATCAAATTATCCGGGTAGCACTCGCCCGACATGCCGATCTGCTTGCCCGGCATGAACTCCAAAGAGCCATGGGTGCCAAAGTGCAGCACCGCATCGGCTCCCCAAACTTTCTCCAAATAGGTGTAGTAGGCGGCAAAACCGTGGTGGGGGCTGGCCGACCTGGAAAAGAGCAGCCGCATGGGATCCCCTTCGTAGCCAAAAGTGGGCTGCACCCCGATGAACACGTTGCCAAAGTGCTTGCCGTAGATGAGCAGATTCTGCCCGTCGGTGTTCAGGTGCCCCGGCGCCGGCCCCCAATATTTTTCAATGGCTTTGACATAGGGCGTCAGGGCCTCGTATTCCCGCACCGACAGCTTGGCAGCCACGTTCAGCTCCGGGCTGGCGTACTGGGCCTGGGCATCGTGCAGGATGGCCTCCATCAACTCCTGCGGCGTTTTGGGCAGCTCTGGCCCCAGGTCATAGCCGTTGTGGGCCAGCGCCTGCATGACGCGGTGGATGGAAGCAAACACATCTAAGTAGGCCGCCGTCCCCACATTGCCCTTGTCCGGCGGGAAGCTGAAGACGGTGATGGCAATTTTCTTCTCCAGCTTGGGCTTACGCCGCAGATTGGCCCACTTGATGGCCCGCGCCGCGATCAGCTCAATCCGATCCTGTAGAGCATGGGCCTTGCCGGTGGCCGCGTCCCGCCCCGAGAGGATGATGGGATCGATGGCCCCGTCCAGCTCAGGGATGGCAATCTGCAGCGCCACCTGCACCGGGTGCAGGCCCAAGTCACTAGTGGCCCATTCCTCTGTGGATTGAAACACCAAGGGCAGCGCCACCATGTAGGGGCGATTGAGCCGTTGCAGCGCCTCCACGGCTTTGGGGTGATCCTGCCGCGCCGGCCCGCCCACCAGGGCAAACCCCGTCAGCGACACCACCACATCCACAATTGGCGTCGTCTTCTGCTCGTTCCAGAAAAACTCGTTCACCGGCTTGGAAAAGTCCAAGCCGCCGGCAAACACCGGCACCACCCGCGCCCCGCGCGACTCCAGCTCTTGCACCATGGCCACGTAGTGGGCATCGTCCCCCGTCACCAGGTGGGTGCGCTGCAGCACCAGCCCCACACAGGGGGCCAGGGGATCCTTCACGTCTTCTGGCAGATCCTCGCGGGCGTTGTACCAATCCCAATACTCCGCCAGGCTGGCAAACATCTGCGGCGCCAGCGGGTGCCAAATGCCCATCTCCAAATAGGTGACCGGCTCGGCAAACTTAACCTGATCCCGCATCCCCGGCAGGTAGCGATCCGCCAGCATCAGCAAAAAGTTCTCCAGGTTCTCGCGGGATCCGCCCAGCCAGTACTGGAAGCTGAGCATGAAGTTGCGGGCATCCTGGGCCTTGTCAAAGGGCAGGTACTTCAACACCTTGGGCAGCGTCTGCAGCAGCTTCAGCATCCCCTCTTGGAAGTTGGATCCCTGTTGGCGCTTGCGCATGAACTGGGCAATGGCGCTCTTGGATTGGCCCAGTTGCGCCATGGAAAAGGATCCCAGCTTATTAAGGCGCATCACCTCTGGCATGGAGGGGAACACCACCACCGCATCCAGCCGCTCCCGCAGGGGTTCTACTGCCTGTACCACCTTCTGGGCAATGTCCTCAATGAAGATCAAGGAGCCGATAAAGACATTGGCCGTCTCCAGATCCCGCCGGAAAGCCTCATACCCCGCGGGATCCCGCAGCTCCTCCACCAAGTAACCAGACAGCTCCACCGCCAGCTTGGGGTTCTGGGCATTGATGCGCTGCACCGCCGCCGTCAGGGCACTCTGATACTGCGGCTCCAACACCACGTACACCACCTTCATCAGTCGGCGCCCCCCCAGCTCAGCAGGGGTTACGTGGCGGGTGATGGGCTTAACCAGAGTAAACATGCAGTCGCTCTCCCTTGTGCAATGCAAAAAAGCAAGTGGGCCGGGAATGGGCATTCTTCCCTAGCGCCTGTTTCCCGTTCTACCAGAGAAACGGAACTGGGTTCGTTAAGAGCCGTTACACATGTAACAATTCGCAATTTACCAGCTCCACTCCCGCTCTGCCTTGGGATACTTGCGCTCCAAAGCAAAGGGCAATATAGACAGAGCCGTATCCTTATTCCAAGTCCTGCTGATGTTGTCGCTTGACCCAGGGCAAGTGTTCTTGCAAAGGTTCCACTAGGGTTTCTGGCAGCATCGTTAACCGGCTCTCCATCCCTTTACTATTGCGAATCGCCAGTTGCCGTTGGGCAAAATCCACATCTTTAACCCGGAGCTGCTGAGCTCCTGCCAACCTCGAGCCACTGCCATACAGCACCTGCACCACCAAGCGATAGATCCCAGACAGATGCACAATGACAGCCTTGACCTCCTCAGGGGTTAAGACCGTAGGCAAATAGCTTGAGCGCATGGCTCGTACGGCGTCTAGGTCAAGGTCTAGCTCCAGATGCAAAACTTCTCGGTAAAGGAACAACAGCGCACTGAGAGCTTGGTTCTGCGTGGACGCCGCCACCCTCTCCTCCACCGCTAAGTGGGTTAAGAAGGCATTGATCTGCTCGCC
>NZ_JANSJC010000043.1:0-11110 GCF_047462375.1 Synechococcus sp. H55.8
CTCCATAAAGCATCCTGTCGATAGCTGTATCCAGCCTACCGGTTCCCTGGACCGCGTTTACTCTAGCTCAGATGGGGATCAAGTCGGGGCGGGGCTGGGATCCCAGCAGCTTTCTCAGCAACGAAGCTACAAAAAGCCCCATTTTGAACCAGAGCGTTGTCTTCCTCGGCTCTTATCCTCGATGATGGGCTGTGGCCGCTACCCCCCCCCACCATGGATGAGCCGATCCCGCTGCTGGATTTGACGTTGCAATACCGCGCTCTGGCTGCCGACCTGCTGCCTCAGGTGGAAGCGTTGCTGGCCTCGGGGCAGTACATCGGCGGCGGGGCGGTGCGACGCTTTGAGGAGCTCTTCTCCCAGTTTTTGGGCGGCGGGGATCTGGAGACTGTCGGCTGCAATTCCGGCACCGATGCTCTGGTGCTGGCTCTGCGGGCTTTGGGCATCCAAGCGGGCGATGAGGTCATCACCACTGCCTTTAGCTTTTTTGCCTCTGCCGAGGCCATCGACTTGGTGGGGGCGCGTCCGGTGTTTGTGGATGTGGATCCCTGTACTTTCAACCTGGATCCGCAGCTTCTGGAAAAGAGCATCTCCCCCTGCACCAGGGCGGTGGTGGTGGTGCATCTGTTCGGTCAGGCGGCCAACCTGACCGAGATTGTGGCCATTGCCCGCCGACATGGGCTGGCGGTGATAGAAGATTGCGCCCAGGCGGTGGGAGCTTGTTGGGGGGGCAGGCCGGTGGGCACCTGGGGCGATCTCGGCTGCTTCAGCTTTTTTCCCACCAAGAACTTGGGGGCAGCAGGGGATGGGGGGGCGGTGGTGACCCGGGATGCCCACTTGGCTCGCCAGGTGCGCATCCTCAAAGAACACGGCCAGACCCATCAATACCAGCACGAGTATATTGGCCTCAACAGCCGTCTGGATGCGCTGCAGGCGGTGATCCTGTCGGTTAAGTTGTCCCACCTGCGGGAGTGGAACTGGCGGCGACAGGGGATTGCCGAGTCCTATCACCGCCTGTTGCACGGGATCCCTGGCCTGATCCTGCCCCAGGTGGCGGTGGGGGGCAACTCGGTGTGGCACCAGTACACGGTGCGGGTGCCTGGCTCCCACCCAACCGACTCACGGCGGCGCGATGCTGTGCAACGGCAGTTGCAGGAGCGGGGCATTGCCAGCCGCGTTTACTACCCCATCCCCCTGCATCTGCAGCCGGTGTACCGCAAAAAGTTGGGGTACAAACCTGGGGATTTGCCCAATGCCGAACTCTGTGCCGCTCAAGTGTTGTCCCTGCCCTGTTTTCCTGAATTAACTCTCCGGCAGCAGGAGCGGGTGGCTGCAGCCATTGCCGAAATCTTGTCAGAAGAACCCTAGCGGCGCCGAACGCTGAGGAGGGAGCTCAGGTGTTATTGAAGCTCAGCCGAAGACTACCTCAACTATTTCCGTTATTTCAATGGTCTCCCCGACCAGGAGCTGTTTCTGCAAAGCTGCCATCGAAACAGCGCGTTCGTTTTCTGCGCCGCTTCCGCTTTACCCGCATCGGGGGTCGGTTTGTTGGGATCACCCTCTTGGTGAGTATTGCCGCCTTCAACACCGGCAACAATCCCCTATACCTGGTGCTGGGGATGCTGCTCAGCCTCATTCTCCTCAGCGGCCTCCTCTCCGACCTCACCCTCAAAGATCTAGAGGTGAGCCGGCAGTTGCCCAGCCGCATCTTTGCCGGCCAGCCGGTCTTGGTGGGGCTGACGCTGGTCAATCGCAAGCGACGCCTGCCCAGTTTTTCGCTGCAGGTGAGCGAACGCATCGAGGGGCTGAAGCGGGCAGATTGGCCTTCCAGCTATGTTTTGCGCCTGGATCCGGGCGCCAAGCTGGATACTTTCTATCAACACACCTTTTCAAGGCGAGGGGTGTGGCGGCTGCAGGGTTTTGAGATTGCCACCAGCTTTCCCTTTGAACTCTTCCGCAAGGCGGTGGAAATCGAGGACCCGCAGACGGTGATCGTGTTTCCTCGGCCTGCCCCTGTCCAAAACCTGGTGCTGTGGGAACAATTGAGCGGCGGCAGCCAGTTGCGCCCTCAGGCCGGCCAGGAGGGGGACTACCTTAGCCTGCGGCCCTATCGTCCCCAAGATGATGTGCGCTCGGTGCACTGGAAGATCTCCGCCAAACGGGATCAACTGGTTGTGCGGGAGCTGGAGCGCCCCCGTTCCCAGGCCATCGTCCTCTGCTTTGAAAATCGCTGGCAGCCGCGGGGAGAAAGCCCTGAAGCCCATCGCAACAAGCTGGAGCGAGCCGTAGAGCGCTGTGCCGGGATCCTCTCCTATTTGATTCGGGAAGGCCACCCGGTGGCGCTGGCCACCTTGCAGGAGCGGACTGCTTTTGGGGCGGATCTGGCCCACCAAGACCGGCTGTTAACTCTGTTGGCCCAACTAACCTTTGTCGGGGATCCCCAACTCAACTCTCAACTGAAAAGAGAGCCTGATCCCTCTGTCGGGTTTAACCTCACCCCCCACGATCGCTGTGTGCTGCTGGCCCATCCCGACCAGGATGGAAAATCTGCCCCGGGCTATCTCATCCACACAGGATTGCTATTGCAATTTATCCCAATCGAGTGAACTTCAGACCTATTTTGATAGCGGGATCCGTCGAGAGGCGTTTGGTAAAGCTTGAGCCGCGGATCCCTTTAAAGCTTTAGGTTGAACCGCTGGAAAAGTGTTGGTTCACTGCTCCAGCTTTTGGCGCAATTCTGGAATGGCCCGTCGCATTTTCCGATAGCCTTCTCGAATAATGGCATCTGCCTGGTGGAAATCGAAGATGCTGTATTGGCTGAGCTTAGGTTGTAACAGTAAGTCCGGTGGATGTTCGGCCAAAATGCTGTGGGTTACCATTTGCTCCATGATGTTCAAAGTTCTGCCGATAATGTCAAAAATGTTGGGGCCAGAAGGCTCGTCTGGAAACCATTGACTAATTTTTTCCTGGATCGCTTGTTGTAGAGATTGGTACCGTTTGCGGATGCGGGTGATGAAGCTGGTTTCCTCCTCGATCACCTCTCCTTCGACATTGAAGCGCCGGCGTCTTTGAAAAGTTTCTTCTACCTCCGTTTCCTCTACCTCCGGCTCCACATCCGCAGGATCCACGTGGTTGAGGTTGACCGCCAAGACAACCTCGGCGCCCATTTCCCGCACCACCCGTACCGGCACCGGGTTGACAATGCCCCCATCGCTGAGGTAGCGACCTTCGTGCTGAAAAGGAGTGAAAATGCCGGGGATGGAGATGCTGGCCCGCACCGCATCGGCCATTTTGCCGGACCGCAACAGCACCTCTTGGCCTGTAATCAAATCTGTAGCCACGCAACAAAAAGGGATCCCGGCCTCTTCAATGCACAGCTCTTGCAAATGTTCCGTCAGTAGCTCGTAGATTTTGTTGCCCTCCAGAAGGCCACAGGTGGGAAAGACTACATCAAATAAAGACAGGATCATCTTCCAGTTGAGCTCCCGCACAAAGTCCTCTAGCTCATCCAGTTCACCTGCGGCGTAAATGGCTCCGACGAAGGCGCCGATGCTCGTCCCGGCAATGTAATCGATCGGGATCCCGGCCTGTTCTAGCGCCCGGATCACGCCAATATGGGCCCATCCCCTCGCTCCGCCACTGCCCAGTGCCAAGCCCAGTTTTTTGCCCATGGTCGCTTGTTCAAAAAAAGCCCAAAAGATTCTAGTAATTCTAAACTTTTAGGTGCCTGCCCTTTGCCGCAGATCAGGCGGCAAATAGCTGCGTTCTCCCAAACTTTCCAGCAGGGGCCCATAGCGGTCGAACTTGACCACGCTGACCGAGGCAGCCAAAACCTCGATACGATCCCGGTAGCGGCCCAGGTCAATGCCCAGCAGGCTGCAGAGAAGAATCCGAATGGTGGCCTTGTGGGAGACGATCAAGACGTTGCCATCCGACCATTTTGCTTCGATCTCCGCCACAACCGGCAGGGCGCGGTTGGCAATTTGCACGGCGGTTTCGCCGCCTGGAGGAGCGTTCCAGGCCGGCTCGGTCATCCAGCGCCAGTAGGTTTCGGGATGGGCTTCGCGGGCCTCGGCGTGGGTTTTGCCCTCCCACTCACCGTAGTGGATTTCCCTCAAGCCCTCTCGAATCTGCATCTCCAACCCCGTCTTCTCTGCCAGCGGCCTGAGAGTAGCCAAGGTGCGCCGCATCGGGCTGACGTAGAGGGCCTGCCAAGGGATCCCGGCATAGGCGGCGGCAAAAGCTTCTGCCATCTGCTGGCCTTCGGGGGTGAGGTCGGGATCGAGGGCGCCACAAAAGCTGCCGGAACGGCTGTAGGGGGTTTCCCCGTGTCTGAGTAGGTACAGTCTGAGGCTCATAGGAGAAGATTCCAGGGGAGTTAAACTCCGCTACTCTAGCTCCCCAACTTTAAGATCCCTTTATCCCCCCTCGGGGCGGTGGTTGGTGGTGGGGATGTAGATGCGGCTGCCGGCCCACTGCAGCTTTTCTCGCAAGGTGCGGAAGTAGGAGAGGTCTTTTTCTAGGATCATCAGCTTGGCCGGCAGGGGAGCCCGTTGAATTTGCACCCACTGGCCGGGGTTGACCGATTGAGCCAAGACACCATCAGTCCAGAGGCGGGTCAGCCCTTCCGGATCGGCAAGGGGCCAGATCTCCACCGTGGCCGTGCCGCTGATAACAATGGGCCGGCTGGACAAGCTGAGGGGACAAATGGGAGTGATGATGATGGCCTCAAAGGTAGGTTCCAGGATGGGGCCGTTGGCTGCCAAGGTGTAGCAGGTGGATCCCGTCGGCGTGGCCACCAGCACGCCATCTCCGTGGTACTGATCCAAAATCTCGCCATTGACTTCGATTTCCATGATGGCGGCGGGCAGGCGTTCCCGGTTGATGGGCTTGAGGCACATTTCGTTGAGGGCGTAGTAGACTTCGCTGACCGGGTGGCCCTGCCGCTTGCCCTCCCCAGGGATAGCTCCCTGCCCCAATTGCGCTTGCTCCCAAATCTGGGCCTGCAACATCATGCGGGCTTGCAGAACAAAGTCTCCCGCCTGGATGCGATCCCAGGGATCCTGGTGCAGCACCCGCTCCGACTGGGCCAAAAACCCCAGCCTGCCCCCCGACTGAATGGGCAAAATCGGGATCCCGTGCGGGGCCAGGTGGCGGGCTGCCGCCAACACCGACCCATCTCCCCCCAGCACCACCACCAGATCGATGGGATCCGAAGTGGCCTCCAAAAAGACCGGGTAGGGGTTGTGGTGCAAGCCGGTGGGAGCGGTCAGCACCGTAACGCCGCGCCGACGCAATTGCTCCGCACACAATTGACAGGCGGCTTTGCTCTCCCGATCCCCCTCCTTGTAGGCGATCACCACCAAGCCCAAGTCCATAAGCCCTCGCCCAGAGATCCCTTCCGATCATCCCTCTTGGGGCTGAAGGTTGCCCAGAAGGCCTCATTTCCCCAAGCATTTCCTTTTGCTTTTTTCACATTTACTGGGGATCCTTAAAAAAATCTCTAAATAGTCATTCCGAATAGCAGTAAAAAACGGCTCGTCGCGTCGTTATTGCTAGGCAGCGCTGCCGCAAACGCGCCGCTCCAACTCCCCTCTCCCTCTGGGAGAGGGGTTGGGGGTGGTCGCGTGAGCGGCGCGGAGCGCTTGGGCACCTCTGGGAGAGGGGTTGGGGGTGAGGGCTTGAGCGGCGCAGAGTTCCCAGAGCGTCAAAGGTTGGGATCCTTGAGTTGGACGGGGAAATGAGCGGGTATAAACTCCAGCAATTGGTTTATCGTATGGACATCCCTGCCCAAGCTGCTTCTTCGCTGCACCTGCAAACCTATGGCCCCCGATCTCACCAATCGCATTTTGGGTGGCCGCTACCAACTGATTCAAGAAATCGGTGGCGGCGGCATGGGATCCGTCTTCCGCGCTTTGGACTTGCACAACAACCGCCAAGAGGTGGCTGTTAAGATCCTGCATGCCCCTATGCTGCTGAGCCGGGGTGACGCCCAGACCGATTTGCGTCGCCGCTTTGCTGAAGAGATCCGCGTCAGCACCCTTCTGGGCCAGCATCCCCGCATCGTCAAAGTCTTGGATCACGGCCAAGAGGGGGAGCAGGCCTACTTGGTGATGGAGTACCTCAAGGGGCAGGATCTGGGCAAGCTGATTCGAGAAAAAGGGGCTCTGCCGCTCCGGCAAGCCCTTCGGCTGGCCCTGCAGGCCTGTGAGGGGCTGCACTTTGCTCATACATTTCAAGCCAAGGTCGAGGGCCGTGAGATTCGGGGCGTCATTCACCGCGACATCAAGCCCAGCAACCTGTTTGTTGAGCGGGTTTTTCGAGATGGCCAGCTCACGTCGCAACTGAAAATCCTCGACTTCGGCGTAGCCAAAACCTTGGCGGATCACACCCTTAGCCTGGGCACCCAAAAAGGGGGTGGATTTATCGGCACCGCTCGTTACGCCTCTCCCGAACAGATACGGGGCAAGTCTCTGGATGCCCGCTCAGACATTTACTCCCTGGGGGTGGTGCTCTACGAGATGCTGACGGGATCCATGCCCTTTCAATTGGAAACCGACTCTCTGCACAGTTGGATCCACGCCCATTGCTACGAAAGCCCCCTTGAGATCAACCCGGAGACAACCCCGCAGCCGATCCCGCCCGCCTTGGCAGCAGTGGTGATGGATTGCCTCAAGAAAAACCCCGACGAGCGGCCGCAGACGATGCAGGAGCTAGGGGAGCGGCTGCTGCAAGCCTATGAGCTGACGGTAGCCACTCAACTCTCCAGCAGCCAGGCCAGTACCGTGATTCTTCCCACCGGCGGTGCCAAGGCTCAAAACGAGGCTCCATCCTCTTCCGATCCCAGGCTGCCGCTCGCAACCACCGGCAATACAGGATCGACTGCTGGAGCCTTTGAAGATATCCGCGATGAGGATCTGGATCTCATTGAAGATGAGCCGGTCTCTCCCCCAGGTGCAGGGATCCCCTACTACGTCGCCGGGCAGGAACCTCTCCCCTCAACTACCTCGGCAGAAGCTGCACCGGATCCCTCCTCTCAAGCTGCAGGCGAAACTCCCAAAACCCCCTCTACAGTCATCCCAGCCAGCAACACCCGCCCGGCTACTCCCCCTCAGGATCCCCCCGTCCCACCACGAACGGATACTCCCCGCACCCGCCCTCTGCCGCAAGCTGCCCCCCCAACGGTTCTCCAGCCTTCTGGCAGCAGCCTGAAGTGGGTCTTGGCTGGGGGAGGCGCTGT
The DNA here is from genome assembly GCF_047462375.1 of Synechococcus sp. H55.8. Taxonomy (NCBI): domain Bacteria; kingdom Bacillati; phylum Cyanobacteriota; class Cyanophyceae; order Synechococcales; family Synechococcaceae; genus Synechococcus; species Synechococcus sp. H55.8. Next base: position 7,238 of record NZ_JANSJC010000043.1, read on the forward strand.
GGCTTTGTTGGCCGCCTTTTGGCTCTGGCCGCGCCCAGCAACCCGCGATACCCAGGAAGAGCCGGAGCCGATCCCTACCGCCGCAGTCACCCCAACACCTACCCTCGAGCCCGCCCCCACTCCGGTGGCGACACTTACTCCAACTCCGGCACCAACACCCACTCCCACTCCGGTGGCAACGCCTACTCCAACTCCGGCACCAACACCCACTCCCGCTCCGGTGGCGACGCCTACTCGAACTCCGGCACCAACACCCACTCCCACTCCGGTGACGACGCCTACTCGAACTCCGGCACCGACACCTACTCCCACTCCAGTAGCAACGCCTACTCGAACTCCAGTACTGCCACCCACTCCCACTCCGGTGCCAACACCAACGCTTACCCCTATCCCTCGATTGACGCCGCTTGTTCCTCGTGCTCCTACCCCTACCCCAACTCCACCTCCGCCGCCCACCTCGACACCGGCCCCAGCAACACCAACGCCTGCGGCAGAGCTTGCCTTGAGCGGCCAGTGGCTCTACGAGGGAGGATCCTTTGTCTGGCAGGGATCCCTGTGTAAGGTTAATGTTGCAACTGGTATCCAGGAAACCGTCTCCATTCGTCAAGACGGCAACCAGATCAGCGTTTCCTCTCCCGGTTTTGCGGAGCGCAGTGGCCAGCTCATCCGCAACCAACTTTCTGTCAGCGGCAAGATAGGGGGCAGCGGTACCCCAACCATCACGTGGAGTGGCACTGTCAGCGCCGACGGGCGCTCCATTCGTGGCACGGCCACCTGTGGCAGCGCCAGCTTTGCCATCAGGCTCACTCGCCAGAGTTAAATACCCACGCCGCCACCTCGGTCACCGCCACCGCCGTTCTCCGGATCCTCCGGCTTCTGTTGCAAGGGAGGGAGAGGAGGAGGGGTGGCAAACGTTTCGCTCACCACCTGGAGGGTATATGGCCCTCGCCCAGGACTACCTGGCCCAGCGGTTGGGGAAGCATTTTGCGCCCAGTAACTTTGCACCTGGATCAAGTAGCAGCGGTCTTGCCGCACCGGGATCGTGAGCTGGGAGGTGGTAAAGTTGCCAGGAGCAGCATCATCGTTAACAAAAAGGACATTCCGATCCAAATTTCTACCGGTATCAAAGGCACCGATGACCAACAGCGGATCGAAAACCGGGCTGGTCAGCCGGATGGTAACTCCGGTAACGTTGGCTGCAGAAGGAAAGTAGAGAAATCCATCTGAGTAAAAGGTGAAGGTGCCAGGAGGCGGTGGAACTTCCCGGGCATTTTGAACCTCGCCAGCGCTATCGAAGTAGAACTCCAAAAGGCTATTCGGCCCCAAGGTTCCGCTGCGGCTATCTCCTTGGCGGCGCAGGCCAATTGATGCGAAAAACTCTGGGCTAAAGGCTTGCTCGCAAACATTGACCAGAGGCGGCACCGTCCCCCCACCCCCCCCACAGCCTGCCAGGAGGACAGTCGAGGCCAGAAGGCCCCAGAAAAACCGCACCTGGGATCCAGAAACCTTCAACGCTGACAATGACATAGACACTCCCCCGGCCACCGGATCGCTAACGTTCCTCTGGATCCAGATTAGGATGATTTGAGCAATTCGCACAAAATGAAGATCACTGACAGCCTTGCCCTACGTTCAGCACGGATGGCCTATCTCACTGCCCAGCTCGAGAAGGGCACGGCGGAACCATCGAGCCAGTCTTGTACCCATTTGCGGGAAGGGATCCGGAGCAAAGCCCTCTACTTGGGGTGAGCTAACCATAACCACTGCTGGCGTAGCGCTTCCTGGTGAGCAAGAAATGGGCCAGAGCTGCCACGCAGTCTCGATCCTCAAAAAGCAGGTCGCGCCGCTGTTGGATCTGCTGGGAGATTTGCTGCCGAAATTGGGGATCCGTTCCCAGTTGGACGGCCAACTCTTCGTAGCGCTGGAGGTCTTGGGCAATTAAGAGATCAAGGCCCATCCTTTTGAGAATGGCATAGGTGTGCCGGCCCCGCAGGAACCGGCCAGGGCAGGTCACTACAGGCAAGCCGGCAGCAACGGCTTCCAAGGTGGTGATCCCGCCCGACCAGCCGTAGGAATCCAGCATAATATCGGCGCAGCGGTTGAGATCCAAGTAGTCTTGATGATCCAGTTGGGGCAAGATCAAGCAGTGGTCTTCCGCAGAAAGGCCATAGGCGGAGAAAGTTCGGGAAAGACGCTGCCAAAAGTGTTGGGCAATGGCAGCATTGGGCAACGCCAAGAAGACAAATTGAGCGTTGGGCACTCGCTGGGCAATGGCGGCAAAAAGATAGTCATATTGGGGCAGATACTTGCCCAGGTATTGACAGGTAAGATAAACTACTGCGTCTTGGCGCAGGCCAAAATCCCCACGATGACGCTTTTGCTGAGGTAAAACGGGCTTTTCAAAACAAGTACCCAGGCGGGGCAGCCGAATTAGGGTTTCGCTGTAGTGAGCCTGCCCATCTTCGGGCTCCATCAGGTCGCTGGAGAGGAAGTAGTCGATGGTTGAAAGTCCAGAAGTTACAGGATGAGCCCAGGTGGAGCATTGCACTGGGGCTAGCCGCAGAGATGCCAGTTGCAAAATTAGGGGAGAAAGGCCAATTTCCAGATACACCAAAACATCGAGCTGATCCTGCAGAATTTGACGGGCGGCGTCTTCAAAGCCAGTGGGAATGTGGCGAAATACATCCGCATACTGGCGATATTGCTCTGTCATGAAGTCGGTTCTGGGATCCAAATGGTAGGCAAACACCAGAAAAGGCCACTGGGAGCTCGCCTTTAAGTACTTCACCCACCCTAAAGAAAGACGGCTGTAGGAGCAGGCGCGCATCGAGGCCGAGACAAAGCCAACGCGAATGGGATCCCCTGGTTGCCGGGGAAGAGAGTGCCAATTGGGGTAGCAAGATTTCACGATGCGCTGCACAAACTGAGCGTATTTTTTCTGCAGCTCCAGGTCGTCGCAGCCCTGGTACTGCAGATGGTGGGGCGTTCCCCAGCTTGACCCTAAAAAGGCAAGCCGCCGCTGCTCTTGGGTGTCCAAGGGCGTCTCCTCAATGAGGCGATCCAGGTGTTCTACAAAGCGAGAGCGAAATCTATGCAGCTCTTCCTCATCCTGATAGAGGGCGGGCAAATAGAGATGGTAAAGCCAGCGAGCTACCACCAAATTGGGATCCAAAGTCCACGCCTTTTCCAGGTGAGCCAGAGCCGCGCTGTGTTCCCCTTGCTCACGATGGGCCATTCCCAGATAAAAATGCACCTCAGCCCAAGGGATCCCTGCTGCCGGATCTGGATTTTCTAACAAGGAGCTAAGCAAAGGGATCGCTTCTTGATGGCGGCGTAGGTTAACAAGAATCTTGCCGGCTTGCAAAGCAGAAAGGTAAGCCTTGGGATTGAGGCTCAGGCTCTGCCAATAGCAAGATAGCGCCTTTTCCAGTTGCCCCAAAGATTCATAGACAACGCCCAGGTTGTGATGATAGAGGGCTACGCAGGGATCGAGCGCAATGGCCTCGGCAATCAAAGCAGCCGCCCATTCCCCCTCTCCCTTGGCCTGGGCCACCGTCCCCAGCAGGTGCAGGGCATCAGCTTGATCCGGAAACTCCGCCAGAATTTCCGAGTAAATGGCTTCCGCTGTTCGCAAGTCGCCAGACTGCTGGGCCTGGATCCCGGCCAGAAGCTTACCCGTGGGGGTGAGATCCGACATCGACAACGAGGGAAGCTGGAGATCTTCCCCCACTATAGGCGCTTCAGCCCCCTGAGGCTCATGTTGTCAAAAGCACACAAAAACGGTATCAGCGGCTCTGCGAGCGCCTCGCCAAATCCCGCAAAGGCCGATTCTTTCGTTGACCCGCTCGATGCCTTGCGCCACAAGGCTTTCAG
>NZ_JANSJC010000044.1:0-9313 GCF_047462375.1 Synechococcus sp. H55.8
ATTGTTTTGCTGGGGATCGTCAGCCTCTGCGCCGACGCCACCTACGAGGGGGCCCGCAGCATCTCCGGAGCTTTTTTGGGATCCCTGGGGGCCAGTGGCACGGTGGTGGGCCTGGTGGCCGGCGGGGGGGAGCTGCTGGCCTATGGGCTGCGCCTGGGCGTGGGCTACTGGAGCGACCGGCTCAGTAGGGATCCCGTGCACCGCAGTCGAGGGCAGTGGCAGCTCACCACCCTGGGCTATGTCCTCAACACGGCGGTGATCCCCGCTCTGGCCTGGGTGAGCAGTTGGCCTGGGGCTGCTTTGCTTTTGCTGGCCGAGCGCCTGGGCAAAGGGATCCGCACCCCGCCACGGGACCTGTTGCTCTCCCATGCGGCGCTGCAGGTGGGCCAGGGCATTGGGTTTGGCCTGCACGAGACCTTGGATCAAATTGGGGCGGTGGGAGGGCCGCTGCTGGTGGCAGGAATGGTTGCCGCCGGCTACGGGTTCCAAGGCGCATTCTTGGCCTTGGGGATCCCGGCGGCCCTGGGGCTGGGGGTGCTGGGGCTGGCCCAATGGCTGTATCCCACCCCGCGCGACTTTGAGCCGGAGCCGGAAACCGCTCCAGCAAAAGGCTTTTCCAGGGTCTTTTGGCTCTATCTCACAGCAGCGGCCTGTGTGGCCATGGGGTTTGCCGACTTTTCCCTCATTGCCCTGCACCTGCAGCAGCAAGGTGGCGAGGCGGCAGGGATCCCCTTGCTCTACGCCCTGGCCATGGGGGTGGATGCCCTAGCCGCCCTGGGCTGGGGCTGGCTATTTGACCGCCTGGGGCTGGGGAGCCTGTTGGGGGCGGTGGTCCTGTCTGCCGGTTTTGCGCCGCTGGCCTTTTCCGGCAGCTACGGGCTGACGGTGGTGGGCATGCTGCTCTGGGGGATTGGCCTGGGCGCCCAGGAATCGGTCATGAAGGCAGCAGTAGCCGGCATGGTGGCCGCCCAGGCGAGGGGCTTTGCCTTTGGGCTGTTTACCAGCATCTACGGCCTGGCCTGGTTTTTGGGCAGCGCCCTGATGGGGGTGCTCTACGATCTCTTTCTCCCCGCTTTGGTCATCTTCTCGGTAGCCGCTCAAGCCGCGGGGGCAGCTATCCTCTGGGTCTTAATCCTAAGGGGACAGGCTGGGGCCGGGCGATGAAAAAGCCCTGCACCAGATCTACGCCGCGGTCGCGCACCCACTGCAGCTCTCCTGCCGTTTCGATCCCTTCCGCCAGGGTAGTGATCCCCAGCTTTTGAGCCAGCTCCAGCAGTTTCTCGGCAATCACCGCCTTATAGGGATCCCGATCGACGCCGCGAATGAGCTCCCTATCCAGCTTGATGAGATCCGGCTGCACCTGGTGCAACAGGTTCAGGGAGCCGTAGCCGGCGCCCAGGTCATCCAGCGCCACCCGAAAGCCCGCCTGCCGATAGAAGCGCAAAATCCGCTGCAAGTGGTCCAAATCGGGGCTGCGGTCGGATTCGTTGACCTCAAACACCACCCGCTGGGGCGGGATCCCGGCGCGGCTGATGGCCCAGACGGTGGAGCGCAGGCAAAAGGCCGGGTCGTAGATAGCCGTAGGGCTGAAGTTGATGAAGAGATCCCCTTGTAAGCGGTGCTGGGTGGCCGCGGCAATGGCCGTGCGGCGGGCGGCCAAGTCCAAGTGGTAGAGCAGCCCGGCCTCGCGGGCCATGGCAAAGAGCAAGCCCGGCCCAATCACCTTGCCCTCTTTGTCCAACCCCCGCACCAGCGCCTCGTGGCCAACCACACAAGTGGGATCCCACCCCCCGACAATGGGCTGAAAGTAGGTGGTGAGACGGTTTTCCTTCAACACTTCCAGCAAAAGCTCAGCTTGGGTGCGGTGGAACAACTGCAGCAGCGACTCCACCCGGGCGCAATCTTGCCAGCAGGGATCCCTATCTCCGGCCAAAAACAGGGCGCGGCTGGCCCGTATCTCTTCTTGCGAGAGAATATCAGCCATTGTCTCCAGGGTCTTCTTAAGGGCTCCCTGGGCAATGGCAACAACTAGGCCAAGGTCTTCTAAAACTTGCACGGGAACCTCTGTCTTGGCCTCCAGAGCCCGCCAGAGCTTCTGGTGGGTATGAGGAGTGGGCAGCCAGAGAAATAGGCGCCCTGCCTCCTGCAGAAAGGCGGGCAGAGCTGGGCAGTCGGGGCAAGACATAGATCTGCAGGGAGTAGCTAGAGGCAGTCCCCCCGACAGTATGCCTTAGCTCTCTTAGAAATTGCCAAAAGTTGTCAATCAAAAGAAAAGTGTCAAAACTGATCCTTCATACCCCGCAGCCGCGCAAAAACCCGCACCGGATCTTGAACGCCGGTGGCCGCCTGCAGAGCCGGCTGATCCCAGCGCAAAAAAGGATTGGTGCGGCGCTCTTCGCCAATGGTGCTGGGCACCGTCGGGGATCCCGCCTGGCGCAGCGCCACCACCTGCTGATAGCGCGCCTGCAAGTCGGGGTTGTCGCCATCTACCGTCAAGGCAAACTTGAGGTTGTTCAAGGTGTATTCGTGGGCACACCACACCCGCGTCGGTTCAGGTAACTGGCGCAGTTGATCCAGGGATCCCAGCATTTGCTCTGGGGTGCCCTCAAAGAGCCGCCCGCATCCCCCAGCAAACAGAGTATCGCCGCAGAAGAGATCCCCGCTTTCGGGGAAGTAGTAGGCAACATGTCCCCGCGTATGGCCGGGCACAAACAACACCTTCGCCTGCCGGCCCGCAAATTCCACCGTCTCTCCCGCCTGCAGCTCCACCCTCTGGCCAGGGATCCGCCCTCGATCCACCTGGCTGCCGTAGACGACGGCGCGGGGGTAGCGGGCCACAAGTTGCAGGTTGCCCCCCACATGGTCGTGGTGGTGGTGGGTGTTGAAGATGGCCACCAGCTCCGCCCCCAGCTCGGCCAATTTGTCCAGCACGGGCTCGGCCACTGCCGGATCCACCACTGCTGCCGTTGCCGTCTCGGGATCGTAGAGCAGATAGATGTAGTTGTCGCGCAGGGCAGGCAGTTGCAGAATGCGCATGGCCAGCTAGTCCTCAAAAATGGCCTGTTCTACATCCTGGCGGCTGAGGGAGTAGGGGAAAGACAGGGTTTTCGTGTTGCCATCCGGGTAGGTGTAGCGCACCCAGATGCTGGTCTCTTCTAGGCGCAGGCAGGCTTTCCAGCCCGGCCGCTCGCAAAACCATTGCTCCACATCCTTTGGGTCGCGGGTGCAGCCTTGCTCCTCCAGCCAGCGTTCGATGGCGTGGAGCGGGTGATTGTAGAGAGGTGTGGTGGCAGGGGGCAAAGGCATGGTGAGATTCAAACGCGCGCAGAGAAGCCGTCAAACTAGACAAAAGTTAACAGCCTATTCCATTCAAGCACTTGATCCATGGGAAGCTCCGAGCGCTTTGTCTGAACCTCATCCCCAAGCAACCGGAGTTGGTTAGCCCACCCCGCCCTCCCGTAGCCAGGCCAAAGCAACCGCCAACACCAAACACGCCACGAAGGTGGATCCCATCAGCAGCAGGGCACAGAGCTCGCCCGCCGAGAGAGGCCGGGTTTCCATGCGCAGCTCGAGAGAATCCAGATCTGAGGATCCCGTTATACTGAGGGAGCCCATGTTGGTCGTCATCGCCCGCAGGCTGGCATCGTAGATGGCCCGTTTTGCCGGGTTGCTGAGCACGAGATAAGCTTCCTGCAGCTCTTGGAAGCAGCGAATGGCCACTTCCGGGGCCAGGGGGGAAGTGTCGGGGTGGTAGCGTTTGCTCAACTGCCGATAGGCCCGCCGAATGGCCTCAGGAGATGCCCCTGGAGACAGGCCCAACCGTTGGTAGTAGGTGAGGGAAGTCAACGAGCGCATGCAAGCTGATCTCGACTAAGTGAGACGGTGGGGACAGCAGAACGCTTCTCCAAGGAGCTGAGCTTTGATCCAGTGTAATCACTTGGCCAGCCGTCGGGATCCCCTGAGCATGGCTCTATTCTTCTTCCTCTTCTTCCGACTTGGCTTTGGGGTAGTAGAAGCCGGTGTTGCGACCGCTCAAAATTGAACGCCCAATGGTCATTGCCCGCTGGGCCTGGAGCTTGGCTTTGCCCAGCCAAACGGCATACCGCCTGCGACTGCGGGCTTTCGAGGTTTTCTTCTTAGGAACAGCCATAGCTTGTACAAGAACACAGCCTTACTAGGCTAGCACTGAGCTTGCACCGTCGATCCCGGCTTTGTTTCGTCAAGTAGTCTATTAGCAGTTGACTCCAGAGAGAGCGAGCATCTCCGCACAATAGGGTTGAGATGGGTCAACTCTTCTACGCAAACCTTCTCAATCCCTTTTCCCGGCAGCCTTGGAGTCGATAGAGTATGGGACATCTTCTGGAACAGGCGGCCAGGTGATATCGGTCACCCCCCGGAAGCTCTTTTGGGTGCAAGCTAAGAATGGACTGTGGCCACTTCCTCGATCCAGGAGATCGCTCAACCATGCGCAACCTCTTTTCCATCTTGTTGTTCGGGATCCCGCTGCTGAGCTTGGGTTGGACGGGGATCCCAGTGGCTGCCCAATCCACCAATCCGGAGCTGTGCCAGAAGTTTCCCCAAGACCTTCGCTGCAATCTCTCTGCCCCCAGCCAGGTAGGACAAGCGCCTCAACCCAGCACTCGCCCGCGCGTTGCGGTTTTGGATTTTGATTTCAGCAGCCTCAGCAATTCCTACAGCCTGCGCGAGGCTTCCCGGGGGGTGAGCGATCTGCTGGTGGATCGGCTGGTGAGAGATGGCACTTTTTCTGTTATCGAGCGCTCGCGGCTGGATGCGATCTTGGCCGAGCAGAACTTGGGGCTATCGGGGCGGTTGGATGCCAACACCGCCGCTCAGGTGGGCCGGATCCTCGGGGTCGATGCGGTGATCCTCGGCAGTGTTACCCAGTTCGATGTGTCGGTGCGCCGTTCCGGCGGTGGGGCGCCGGTCTTAACCCCCTTCGGCAGCTTTCCGCTGGCGGTGGGGGCCGAGTCGGTGGATGCCGATGCCAACGTGCAGCTCAATGCCCGCCTGGTGAGCACCAGCACGGCCGAGATCTTGGCCGTGGTCGAGGGCCGGGGCAACGCCAGCCAGTCGGATAGCACGGTCACGGTTGCCGGCTTTGGCGGGGGATCCGCCACCAGCAACGAAGAAAAGCTGCTGGTTTTGGCCAGCCAGCAGGCGGTGGAGCAAATTGCCCAGCAGTTGGCCGGTTTTGCCAGTCGCTTGGCGGCCCAGCCCCGCTCTTTGCCGACCATCGATGCCTTGGTGGCGGATGTCTACGGCAATCAGGTGATCTTGAACAAAGGCAGCCGCGACGGCTATCGCGTGGGCCTGATCCTTTCTGTGGAGCGCGTCGTTCGCGAGGTTAAGGATCCGGCCACAGGAGCAGTCCTGCGCAAATTGACCGAGCCAGCCGGCCAAATTCAACTGACAGAGGTGGATCAGGGATCCAGTGTGGGCCGCATTCTCAGCGGCTCTGGCTTTAAGGTGGGAGATGTAGCCAAGCCTCTCCAGTAAACTCCCAACGCTCTATCTTCAAGACCCTTCAATCGGGGCAAAGCCCTGGCGTTGAATATTTTCGGTAACGGTGCGCGGCTCCAGAAATTGCAGCAGGTAGTCGGGGCCACCGGCTTTGGATCCCACGCCGGAGAGCTTGAAGCCGCCAAAGGGCTGCCGCTCGACCAAAGCGCCGGTGATCTCGCGGTTGATGTAGAGGTTGCCGACAGCAAAGTCTTGGCGGGCCTGTTGGATGTGGGAAGGAGTGCGGCTGTAGACGCCGCCGGTGAGAGCGTAGGGAGTGGCATTGGCCAGCTCCAGGGCAGAGGAGAAATCCGCTGCCGCAATCACCGCCAGAACCGGTCCAAACAGCTCCCGCTGTGCCAGTTCCGATTGGGGATCCACCTGGCTAAACACCGTGGGGCCGACGAAGTAGCCTTTTTCCGGCACGGGCAGGCTGAGTTCCAAGCGGGCGTAGGCTTGGGCCGCTTGAATGGCCTGTTGCAGGCGGGCTTGGGCCTCGGCATCGATCACCGGGCCGACCTGGGTGCTAGGATGAGCCGGATCCCCCACGTTTAACGACCGCACCGCCTCGATCAACCGCCCCAAGAACAGGTCGTGGATCGACTGCAAGACAATGGCCCGCGAGCAGGCGGAGCATTTTTGGCCACTGTAGCCAAAAGCAGAGTTAACCACCCCCTTCACCGCCAGATCCAGGTCGGCGCTTTCATCCACAAGGATGGCGTTTTTGCCGCCCATCTCGGCAATCACCCGCTTGATGTGGTGCTGTCCCGGTTGCAATTGCGCCGCCTGGGCAAGGATCTGGCAGCCCACCGCCTGGGATCCAGTGAAGGCAATCAAATGTACCCGTGGATCTTGCACCAGGAGAGGGCCGATCTCTTCCCCAACTCCTGGCAGAAATTGAAAGACGCCTTCCGGGATCCCGGCTTCGGCGAGGGCCTTGAGGATGAAGCCTGCCAGCTTGGCGGCGACCAGCGAAGATTGCTCTGCCGGCTTGAGGAGCACGCAGTTTCCAGCCACCAAAGCCGCCATCGCCATGCCACAGGGGATGGAGAGAGGAAAGTTCCAAGGGGCGATCACCACCGCCACACCGCGGGGCTGGTAGTGGTAATGGTTGGTTTCGCCGGGCAGGTTGCACGCCCGTCCTCGATCCAGAGCCTCCATCTGCTGGGCGTAGTAGCGGCAGAAGTCGATGGCCTCGGAAATCTCCCCATCGGCCTGGGCGATGGGCTTGCCCACCTCCAGCACCATCCAGGCGGCCAGCTCTGCCCGTTGAGCCTCGATTTGCTCCGCCACCCGCCGCAGGATCCCCGCCCTCACGGCCACAGGCGTGCGCCGCCAGCGGGGAAAGCTGGCCTGGGCCGCCCGCAGGGCTTGCTCCACCTGTGCGGGACTGGCCAACCCAATCTCACCCACCACTTGCTCGGGATCGGCAGGGTTTAAAGAAGGAATAGACTGTCGGGTTGGGCGATATTCTCCGGCAATCCAGGGCTGAACTGTCTGGCCCAGTTGCGTTTGAACTTTTTGCAGGGCCTGAAAAAAGGGATCCCGCTGCTGGGGCTGGCTGAAATCCGTATCGGCAGCCGCGACAAACGAGAGGGAAGGTGGCTGAAACATGGATCCCTCCTCCAAGACAGGGGGGGCCAACAACTGTTCGGCGTCGTAGCCCTGGACACTTTGCCGCAGGAAGGACGTGTTGGCGGTATTTTCCAGCAAACGCCGAATCAGATAAGCCATGCCCGGCAGCAGCTCTCCATAGGGACAGTACACCCGCACCCGCTGTCCCTTCTGCACCAGGGCCTTGGCCAAGGGGTCGGCCATGCCGTAGAGCACCTGCAGCTCAAAAGCAGACTGAGGTACCTCCAGCGCCTGGGCGATGGCAATGGCTTTGGCCTGAGAACGCACATTGTGGCTGGCAATGGCGGCACGCAGATGGGTGTGGTGCTCTAACAAAAGCTGGGTCAGGCGCTCAAAATTGGCGTCGGTGGCGGCTTTGTCGTTGTAAACCGGCTGCGGCCAGTGCTTTTGCGCCGCCAGGATGGTCTCTTGATCCCAGTAGGCGCCCTTGACCAGGCGCACCGTCACCGGGGATCCCCGCTCTTTGGCCCAGGCGATCAGGTTTTGCAAATCGGTGTAGCTATCCCGCAGGTAGGCTTGTAGGGTCAGGCCAATGTCGGTGCGGCTGCGGAACTCCGGCTCCAGCAGCAGCTCCTGTAAAATGGCCAGGGTAAGGGATTTGTAGCGGTACTGCTCCATATCAAAGTGGATCCCGACTCCCAGGGCCTCGCCCCGGCGCAACAGGATGCGGATCCGTTCTCCCACCTTGGCTTTGGCCCCTGCCGGGTCGATGGGGTCGAACTGGGAATAGAAGGCCGTCAGCTTCACCGACACTTGGGGCATAGGCTGCGGCTGCGGCCAGGTTTTGACCACCTTTGCCAATTGCTCCATCGCCTGTAGGTAGCGCTCCAGGTAGGATTGGGCTTCGGCTTCGGTGAGGACGGCTTCCCCCAGCAAATCCAGGGTAAAAGCCATGCCTTGGCGGTGCAGAGTTTCCAGCGTTTGGCTCACCTGCTGCAGGGTTTCTCCGGCAATGTAGCGACGGGCCAGGGCTTCTACAGCAGCGGTGAGGGTGCTGGCGGCCAACTGTCCAGGCAGAGAATGGGGGTCGGCAAAGTTGAGTAGGTTTTTCAGTATCCCCGGCAACTCTACTGCCGGATCCAAGAGATACTCTTGAAGATGGCGAGCCATCTCTGCTTTGCTTTTCAGGCTGGGCAAAACATCGATCAAGCGGAACAACTGGGTGCGCAAATGGGGGTTCTCCATCGCCCAGGCCAGCAGCCTGTCCTCCCAACGCAGTTGATCCCGCCATTGGGCCAGCAGGGATCTCCCCTCGCCCCGAACGGAATTCAACAGAGACTGGGCAAGTGCTTGGGTTTGAGCCTCATAGGCGAGAGGAGCAGCTTGGGCAACCATAGGGCAATCGGAAGTAGAGCTGGCGGGATCCCACTATCCTGTCACGGACGGGATTGAGCCTGAGCTAGATTTTGATAAAGATGATAGTTTCGACGGCCCTAACAGGGCCACTGCGGGGCCTTAAACACCACAAGCAAGACAGTTAAAACCATTTGGATACAGGAGAGCTATGCGGGCTTTTGTTGCAGGGGCTACGGGAGAAACGGGGCGGCGCATCGTCAAAGAGTTGGTGGGCCGCGGCATCCCGGTACGGGCGCTGGTGCGCAGCCGCGAGCTGGCCGCACAGGTTCTGCCCCCCGAAGCGGAAGTGGTGGTGGGAGATGTGCTGGATCCGGCCACGCTAAGGGCCGGCATGGAGGGATGCACGGTGGTGCTCTGTGCTACAGGAGCTAGGCCCAGTTGGGATCCCTTGCAGCCCTACCGAGTGGATTATGAAGGCACCAAGAACCTAGTGAATGTGGCCAAAGCCCAAGGGATCCAACACTTTGTTTTGATTTCTTCTCTGTGCGTGTCCCAGTTGTTCCACCCCCTCAACCTGTTTTGGCTGATCTTGGTGTGGAAAAAACGAGCCGAAGAATACTTGCAAAACAGCGGCCTCACCTACACCATCATTCGGCCAGGGGGCCTGAAAAACCAGGACAACGAGGATGGCATTGTCCTCTCCCAAGCTGACACTCTCTTCGAGGGCAGCATCCCTCGCCTCAAAGTAGCTCAAGTGGCTGTTGAAAGCCTATTTCAGCCGGCAGCAAAAAACCGCATCTTCGAGATCATCGCTAAGCCCGGCGTTCCCAGGCGGGAGTGGAGTGACCTCTTTGCCCTAGCA
>NZ_JANSJC010000045.1:0-9043 GCF_047462375.1 Synechococcus sp. H55.8
CTGTTGGCGGCGTTGCGCAGCAGGTTCTCCAGGCGGTTCCAGCGAAATTGCCCTTGGTTAAACAGCAGCTCCCGCAGGGAGGTGCGCAGCTCTGGGGCCGGGTCGGTGAGCAGGCGCTGGGCCACATAGGGATAGGCCACACTCAACACTTTGAAGTTGGGATCCAAGCCGATGGCGATCCCCTCCAGGGTAAGCAAAGAGCGGATGATCAGGGCGTAGTAGGCGGGCACGCGGAAGGGAAAATCGTACATCACCCCCGAGAGCCTATCCGTGATGCTTTTAAAATTCAGCTCGGCCACGGAGCTGCCCAGGGCCTCGGCAAAGACAGCCTCCAAAGCGGGGATGATGGGGGTGAGATCCGTGTCGGGATCCAGAAACTCCAGATCCACGTAGTCCTGGGCCAAGGCGACAAAATCCCGGTTCACCAAATGGACAATGGCCTTGATCAGGCCGTAGCGCTGGTGGGGCTGGATGGTGCTCATCATGCCGAAATCGATGTAGGCCAGCCGCCCGTCGTACATGGCCAAGAGGTTGCCTGGGTGGGGGTCAGCGTGGAAAAAGCCATGCTCCAAAAGCTGCTTAAGGGAGCAGTTGACCCCGATCTCGATCAGGTGCCGCCCGTCCAGCCCTGCGGCAGTGATTTTGTCGAGCTGGGTCAGCTTGATGCCGTCGATCCACTCCATCGTCAGCACTTTGGTGCGGGTGTACTCCCAGTAAATTTTGGGGGCGTAGATGGAGGGGTGGCGGTACAGCTCCAGGAAGCGCTCGGCGTTGCGGCCTTCCTGGGTGTAGTCCATCTCTTCGTACAGCCGCCCGGCGAATTCATCGACAATGCCCACCAAGTCGCTGCGGATGCGGCGGAAGGTGCGCTTGGCCCAGGCGGCCAGGCTGCGGATGATGTACATGTCGAGGGAGATGCGCCCGATCAAATCGGGCCGCTGCACCTTGACGGCAACTTTCTCGCCCGTGTGCAGATAGGCTTGGTAAACCTGCCCCAGGCTGGCGGCGGCAATCGGCTCGGGGCTGATTTCTCGAAAGATTTTGTCTGTGGGTTGGCCGATCTCCGACTCGATGAGGGCAAAAGCAACGGCATTCTCGAAGGGGGGCAGCTCATCCTGAAGCTTGGCCAGTTCCTCTAAAAACAGGGGCGAAACCAGATCGGGACGGGTGGAGAGGGCTTGGCCGATTTTGATGGCCGTCGGCCCCAATTGCGTGAGGATCTCCCGCAGTCGAATCGCGTGTTGGGGGCGATGCTTCTGCTCCACTCCTCGCCAGCGATCCCAAAACACCCAGGCCAACAAGCCCAAAAAGGGGGTGATCAACTGAAAGAGACGCCCCAGCACCAGATCCCAGCGCCCCCGATATTGCCTGGCCAATTGCTCTGGGTCGTAGCGCAGGCTTGACTGCGAAACCGACCCTGGCGGGATGGGCAAAGCCGGAGAACCTGCCGCCGCGGAACCCAAGTTATGCTGTCTCGCTGCTGGTGTTGACAGTGTTACGCCCATAGAAACCCCAACGGATCCCGTAACACATCTTAACTTGCTGACTCAACCTAGCGACTCTTGGAGGCAGCCACCGGCTCGCTGCATCAGATGGATGGTTATTGCAAATCAGGTTAAGACACTCCCCAAGCGCTTTGCGCCGCTTCCCTCACCCCCGGCTCCTCCCCAAAAGGGAGAGGGGAGTTGACAGCGGCTCACCTGGGGGTGAGCTGTCACTAGAATGGGAAAATTGCAACAGCTGCCTTTGTGTCTGGATCCCGCACGCTACCGCCTGCTGAGCCGAGTTTAACTGGGTTTGCAGCCCTCAAGGCGCGGCATCTGCTGTTGGCCTTCGTGTTGATCAACCTGGGTGTAGGTTTGGGAGCTATCGCTTTGGCCAAACTGTTGCATCTCCCCTCGGACGACCCGCTGCTGGCCTACCTTATCTATTGCTCTACCTTCGTCATCACCTGTATTTGGAGCTGGCGACGGGGGCAGCAGGCCCATTTGCAGATGAGGCGGCTGTGGGGCAACTGGCGGGCTGCTGTTCCCTGGGGATCCCTGCTGCGGGTGGTGTTGGCTTTGGTGGTGCTCTCCACGGGCACAACTTTGTTGATGCTCTACCTGGTGTCGCTGCCTGCACCGGAGCTGGCGGAGTCAATGCTCCACTCGCTGGGGGAAAAGGATAGGGAAATGCCCTGGCCGCAGGTGTATCAAGGGTTACGCTGGCTCTCGATTGTGGTGGTGGCCCCCATAACGGAGGAGTGGCTATTTCGCGGCATTTTGCTCCACCGCTGGGGCCTCAAGTGGGGTCTCTCCAGGGGGCTGCTGGCTTCCTCCATTGTCTTTGGCCTGCTGCACCCCAACCCGATCGGGCTGACGGTATTCGGCTTGGTGATGGGCCTGTTCTACCTGCAAACTCGCTCCCTCAGCTTGCCTGTCCTGGCTCATGCCTTGAACAATCTCCTAGCCTTGGCGCTGGGATCCTGGGCAGGCGAGGGAATGGAGCAAGCCGATCCGATCGGGGTTTTTCACCTCTACTCCGGCCTGGTTTGTCTGGTTGTGTCTGGGTTCATTTTGGTTCCTTTCGTTCGCTTTCATTGGCCAAAGCGTGGGGCTCGCTTGCCCTATTTCCTGAACTGCTGAGTGTGGATCTCCGTGCATTTCTACCTTGATTTCCCCCTTGCCTGACAGGTGAGCGCTGCTGTGGAGTCTCCTGTGAGAATGGCGGAGACTTTGATAAGGAATGCAAAAAAAACGCCGAAAACTGTTACTCGATCCCGCGAAAAAGCCACGGGGATAGGGATATCCTGAAATAGGCAGCAATAGATTCCCGTGCAAAGTTTAGCTGTGGCTCGCTCGCCGATTGGGTGGCCGTTGGGCCAGTGGGTCAACCCAGAGGGGCAACATGGAAAGGCGGTCTTTTCTGCAAACATTGATCCTGGTTGCTGCCAGCCTTGGCCTCTCCCCTGGCTGGTTGGCGGGTCAGGCTGAGCGCTATGGCCAAGCTTTGGCGGCTGGCTCCCGCAAGTTGGCTCTCTTGATAGGTATTAACCGCTACCCTGGTGAGGGATCCGCGCTACAGGGCTGTGTGACCGATTTGGAGCTGCAGCGGGAGCTGCTCCTGAATCGCTTTGGCTTTGACCCGGCAGAGATTCTCACCCTCACCGATGGGGCCGCCACGCCGAGTGGGATCCAAGCGGCCTTTGCGGAGCACTTGGGGGGTTCAAGTCAGGCGGCGGAAACAGTGGTCGTGCAGTTCAGCGGCTACGGCCAGTGGCGGGCGGGATCGGCGCCAGGCCAGTGGCAGCCGGTGCTGCTGTTGTCTGGCTCTGAAGGAATGGCGGCGATGGAGCTAGACAGCTTTTTCCGGCTTTTGGAAGGCTTGGGTACCGCCCAGATCACCACTTTGTTGGACTGTGGCTTCACCCATATCTCGCCGTCGGTGCGAGGCAATTTGCAACTGCGTTCCCGCCCCCCAGCCGGGAAAGGAGCAGGATCTGCCGCCTCAGACTCCTCGGAACTGCAGCGGGTTTGGCCGTCTCCGCCCAAGGGCTTGTTGATTGCCGCCACCACCCCCCAAGACTTGGCAGCAGAAGCCGCTTGGCCAGGATTCTACGCTGGAGTACTCACCTATCTGCTGACGCAGTACCTGTGGGAAAGCACACCTGCCACCCGCCTGCTGGTGGCCTTCAACCAAGTGGCCAGCCGGCGGGAGCTGGGCCTGTTTGCCTGTCAGCGCCCCATCCTAGAGGGCAAAGAAACGGCTCGACGCATCCCGCCCTACTTCCTCACCCCCCCTCAGGTGGCAGTCAGCGGCGTGATCCAGGAAGTGAAGGGGAATCGGGCTCAGGTGTGGCTGGGTGGGATCCCACCGGCGGCGCTGGGTGGTCTGCAGCCGGGTACTCTTTTGGCTCCCCTTTCCACCGCCTCGTCGGTGCCGCTGCTGATTCGTTCTCGCAGCGGGCTGTTGGCCCAGGTGCAGCCGGCCAACGGGGAAGGTCAATTTCCCCCCGTGGGCACGCTGGTGCGGGAGCAGTTGCGCAGCCTCTCCAGCAGCCTCAAGCTTTTGGTGGGTCTGGAAGACAACTTGGGTCGCGTTGAAAAAGTGGATCTGACCAACGCCATCGCCGGCCATAGCTGGATGGAGACGGCTAACCCGCGCGAGCGCCAGGTGGATTGCCTGCTAGGGCGCATCACCCCAGAAATGGCCGCCGCCTTTCAAGCAGACGCTCTGCCCAAGCCTTTGGAAGTCAACGGCTACAGCCTCTTTTGGCCGGGGCGAGAATTGCTGCTCAATTCCTGCGGGCCGGCTGGGGAAGCTGCAGCTACGGCGGTACAGCGGCTGGTGCCCCGTCTGGCCCATCTGCTGGCAGCCAAGCGCCTGCGGACTACCCTCAACGCCGCGATCTCGCCGCTGGCGGTGGTGGGGGAATTGTCCACCAGAAGTAAAGCCCCCTTGCGGGGGTCACGGCTTGCCCAAGGGGCTGCTGCCGAGCCAGGCATACTACGCTTTATGCGCGGGGATCTCTTGCATCTCACCCTGCGCAACGAAGGCGAGCAGGATCTGTTCGGCTACCTGTTGATGGTCGATTCCAGCGGGCAACTGCACCTGTTGGCTCCCGTGCCCCAGGAGGACTTTGCCCTGCCACTGCGTCTAGAGGCCAAGGGCAGCCTGACTTTGCCACCCCTGCCTGAGGTGGCCGGTGAGTCGCGCTCTGCCGTCAATCCCGATCTGCTCACCTGCCATGCCCAGGGGCTGACCGAGCTATTGTTTGTGGCCAGTACTCGCCCCTTGTCGGCCAGCTTGGAAGCCCTCAAAGCCATGGTCCGTCAGCAGGGGATAACCCGTTCGCCGATGTTGCTCAGCAAACCGCTGGAGTGGACGCAGATGCTGCTAGAAGAGCTGACCCGTCGTCCGCCAGAAGGGGATCCCGACCTGCGCTGGCTGGATCCCAGCCAGGCTGTTACCCTTTCCCTCACCTATTTGCTGGTTTAGCTCAGCAGCAGGGCAAACAGGCCACAGAGGGCAATGCCGTCGAAAACGCCGGCCCCGCCAATGCTGAGAATGCCCGAGCAATTGCGCCGCAACACTTCCGGCAGGTGCAGCAGATCGGCTCCGATCACCGTGCCCAAAACCCCGCCGGCAAAAGCCACCGCCGGCGCCTGATCCCCCGCCCAGAACAAAGCGGCTAGGGCTGCCGTGGTCGGGGCAATCAGAGGATTCATCTGAATGCCGATCCCGGGCACCACGTGGGAAGCGTAGTAGCTAACCACCGTTACCAGTGCCGTTACGGCCAGGATCAACAGCCCATCAGCCCGCCCAAATTGGTACAGGGCCAAGAGCACCGGGATCAGCCCTCCACCCACGTTGAGGGCAACCACCGTCTCCTGAGAGATCTTGGCCAACGGGATCCCCCAAAATTGCCGCATCCACAGGCTGGCCAGGTCTTCTACCAGAGTTACCTCGCACTTGACGCGGTAGAGAGGAATATTGACCGAGCTGCCCACCAAGATGGCCAGCAGCAGCAACAGCGCCCCCTCCCGCGAGAACCCCAGCTTCCCCACCGCCAGCGCCACCACGTCCACCGCTAGCCCCAGCCAGAGGAAGGGCAGCAGCAGCACCAGCATGAAAAACAGCAACAGCGAGACCGGCAGGTAGAACATGGCAGGGATCCCAGACTTTCTTCCAGGCTATCAGGCTCCCCCAACTCTAGACAGAGAGGATCCCGCTCTTGTAACAAAAATGACAAACAAGTCTCCTAACTCTGTTAGAGCCCGAAAATTTTCTTGCGAATTTCTTGAATAATTTCGCGACCGGCGCGCCAATCGCTGGGAGTCCTAGATAGAATAATTTGATAGCGCGGATCTCTGTGAAAACGAATCTTGACATGGTTGTCTTCTGAAGTAATCTCAAAACCAAGTCTCTGCAGTTTTCGCTCGTGAGAATCACTCCATTTGCGATAGTCTAAGAACAAATCATCTATAGACCCCATAATATCTTGACGATGTCTGTTGCCTTCCTGTGCATCGTTATATTGAAGCAGATCTTCAAGTATATGCCGAACTCTGCTTTTCTCATGTACTTGATCAATTGCTCTGTGCAAGATTTCCAAAATAAAACTCTTGGCTTCTTGGGGGTAAAATTCTCTCTCAGTTCTTCTCAAAATTATATCTGTTTCCGATGGCTTGCACCTCCTATAATGCCTTGTTCCTTGGGACATTGCAGACACAGTCTCTTGAAAATCTTCTAAGTCAGCCTTCAGCTTCTCTATTTCCTCATCCCTTTGTTGAAGCTGTAGTCTCAGCTCTGTAACCTCGTCTGTGTATGCATAGTGCTGCTTAGCTGAATCGCCTCTAGTTTGTAGCCATCTTTGCTGCTCCGCACGCAGCCTCTCTATCTCTTCCTCTCTTTGGAAGAGTTGGTTCTGTAGCTCTTCAATCCCTGCTTGGAGGTTTTGCACTCGCCGATCTTTGTCTTGGAGCTGTTCCAAAAGCTGCTGCTGCTCGGCCAACTGGGCTTCAAGTTTTTGGAGCCGCCCGCTCCTTTGCTGAAGCTCTTCCCGCAGCCTAGAAAGTTCTTTCTCGCCTTCCTCAATTTGCCAGCGGAGCTCCTCGATTCTTTGCTCCCGGCGGCGGAGCTCTTCTTGCAAGCGCTGTTGCTCGGCCAGCTGCGCTTCCAGATCTTGGACTTGCTTGCTGCTCTGCTGAAGCTGGGTTTGGAGCTCTGTCAGTTCCGCTTGCCGGTTCTGCAGCTTCTCGTCCCTCTCCTGGACTTGCCGGGACAAGTCTCCGACGAGACCCTGCCATCTTTGAATTTCTTCCTCCTTCCGCGCAGACTGGTCCTGTAGCCCTTCAATCTTTGCTTGGAGGCTTTGCACTCGCCGATCCCTGTCTCGGGCAGAAGACCAAGCAACCCTCGAGGCTACTGCGTTCCCGGCTCCAACCACCAGAGCCACTCTGAGGGCTCTGCCGAGGTCAGACTGAGGCAAAGCGGCAATGCTAGCAGCGGTGAGCGTGGTGACGATGTGGACGCAGAGCGGCTTACGTATATCCATTGGGAGTGCCGAGTGATTAGAAACCTGAAACTCAGGGTAATCGATGAAGTCAGTGACGTCTGCGCAAAATACTACACAAAGAAGGAAGAAAGCTTGAAGGATTGTTAAGTTACAAGGGATCCGAAAAAAGCAGACTTCAACGTTGCCGCATTTGCGGATCCAAAGCGTTCCCCAGGCCAAAGATTGATGCTCGGTATGTTGACATCCTCCCTGCACTGCCAGCTTGCTTCCGCACAGCGCTAGGACGGGTAATTGCTGTCCCGACGGGCTGACGCCTCAGAAGCCTGCGGTCGAGCGGATGCTGCCTTCCACCCGCTTTTGGCGAAGGGGAACCTAGGGCAATAGGCCGCCTGGGCACCCCTCAAGGGATCCCGGCCACTCCCGTTTGGCGGGCAGCCTGAACTACTGCGGCAGCCACCTCAGAGACCACCCGCCCGTCGAAGACCGAGGGGATGATCCACTGGGGATCCAAATCTTCAGGTGGGATCAAATTGGCGATGGCGTGGGCGGCCGCTAGGCACATCTCGGTGTTGATCTGCTTGGCGCGGCAATCCAGAGCGCCGCGAAACACGCCCGGAAAGGCCAGCACATTGTTGATCTGGTTGGGGTAGTCGCTGCGCCCGGTGGCCATCACCGCCACCCGATCGCTCACCAGCTCCGGCTGGATCTCCGGCACCGGGTTGGCCAGGGCAAAGACAATGGGATCCGGCACCATGCTCTCCACCATCTCTGCCGCCAGGGCATTGGCCACGCTCACCCCGATGAACACGTCCACTCCCACCAAAGCCTCTGCCAGGGATCCGCTCTGCTCGACTGCAACTGCCGCCTTTTCTGGGGTGAGGTCGGTGCGGGAGCGGCTGAGGATCCCTTGGCGGTCGCAGACCACAATATGGTTGGCCCCGGCCCGCCGCAACAGTTGCGTGACGGCAATGCCAGCTGCTCCCGCCCCATTGAGCACAATGCGCACCTGATCCAGGCTTTTTTTCACCACCTTCAAAGCATTCAGCAAGGCGGCCAGCACCACAATCGCCGTGCCATGCTGATCGTCGTGGAACACCGGTAGGTTGAGGCGGGCCTTGAGCCGGGATTCAATGGCAAAGCAGCGGGGGGCGCTGATATCCTCCAGGTTAAAGCCGCCAAAGCCGGGAGCCAGGCGCACCACCGTCTCCACGATTTCTTCCACCTCCTGGGTGGCCAGGCACAGAGGGAAGGCATCGATATCGGCAAAGCGCTTGAACAGGGCCGCCTTCCCCTCCATTACCGGCAGAGCGGCCTCCGGCCCGATGTTCCCCAAGCCCAGCACAGCGCTGCCGTCGGTAACAATGCCCACGCAATTGCCCTTGATGGTGTAGTCATAGACGGCGGCGGGGTTGGCGGCAATGTCCAGTGCCACCCTCCCCACCCCCGGTGTGTAGGCCATGGCCAGATCGGCGGCGCTCTCCAGGGGGCTTTTGGCCACCACCTGCAGCTTTCCTCCGCGGTGCAGCTCAAAGGTGCGATCCACCACCCGCTCTACTTTCACATTGGGCAAAGAGGCAACAGCGGCGCGAATTTGCTCGGCATGCTCGCTGCTGACAGCATCCACCGAGATCTCCCGCACCGTCTCTGCAGAGGATTGATAGACGAGGTCGATCTGGCTGAGGCTGCCTCCCACCTCGGCAATAGCCTGGGTGACGCGGGCCAGTGCTCCTGGCTGGTTGGGCAGGCGCAGGCGCAAAGCAATACTGTAGCTGGAGCTGGGGGTGAGTTTCGTCATAGCCTTCTATAGTAGACGAATAGTAAACGAAAAACTGCCTTCAGCAGGGCGAGCCCGTCCAAAACTGAATCCTCTGGTCACTGTCAAATGGCAATCAAACTATGAACTACCCCACCGCGCAGGCGGGTGGGGTTTCCTCACCCGCTTGACAGCAGAGCTTTTGTCTCTTCTTCTGCCCCAGTTGCTTCATCGTTCGCGGCAGCGGGACGGAGTCCATCCCGTGTACCGGGTCTCTGAAGTAGAGCTGA
>NZ_JANSJC010000046.1:0-7394 GCF_047462375.1 Synechococcus sp. H55.8
GATGTGTATAAGAGCCAGTCAGGGAGTTAACCCTCACCCCCAGCCCCTCTCCCTGAGGGATGGCCCAAGCGCTCCGCGCCGCTCACGCGACCACCCCCAGCCCCTCTCCCAAAGGGAGAGGGGGGTTAGAGCAGCGCGTTCACGACAGCGTTGCATAGCCATGAGGATGCAGAGAAACGTTTCATTGCTGCTTGAAATGACTGTGCCTCACCTTTGCAAGCCTACTTTTATGCACAAACCGCAATTGGAAAATGACAAAACGGCATAACTTGTTACAAAATGTAACGGCAAATACCAAAGTTAACGGTTGGCCATCGCTAAGGTAGCCGGTGTTACCCTACGGCAGCGACGATGGCGAACCAATTTGAGCGCCTCAAAAGCGAAAAGGACGGGCTGGCGGTCAAAGCCGAGCTGGAAGCGTTTGCCCGCATGGGCTGGGAGAACATCCCTGAAGACGACCGGGATCACCGCCTCAAGTGGCTGGGGATCTTCTTTCGCAAGCGCACGCCCGGCCAGTTTATGCTGCGGCTGCGCCTGCCCAATGGGATCCTGACCAGCGGCCAGATGCGGATGTTGGCGGCGATCATCCATCCCTATGGAAAAGATGGCGTAGCCGACATCACCACCCGGCAGAACTTGCAACTGCGCGGCATCCCCATCGAGGAGATGCCCCAGATCTTGGGCTACTTGAAGGAGGTGGGCCTAACCAGCATCCAGTCGGGCATGGACAATGTGCGCAACATTACGGGATCCCCCCTTGCGGGCATTGACCCAGATGAGCTGATTGACGTGCGCGGCCTCACCCGCAAGGTGCAGGACATGGTAACCAACAACGGCGAGGGCAACCCTTCCTTCACCAATCTGCCGCGTAAGTTTAACATCGCCATCTGCGGTTGTCGCGACAACTCCGTTCATGCGGAGATCAACGACCTGGCCTTTGTGCCGGCCTTCAAAGCGGGCAAGCTGGGCTTCAACGTCTTGGTGGGGGGCTTTTTTTCGGCCCGCCGCTGTGCCGAGGCCATCGGGCTGGATGTCTGGGTGGATCCGCGCGATGTGGTTCCTCTGTGCGAGGCGGTGCTGCTGGTCTACCGGGATCACGGCCTGCGGGCCAACCGGCAGAAGGCGCGGCTGATGTGGCTCATTGACGAGTGGGGCCTGGAGAAGTTTCGGGCGGCTGTGGAGCGGCAGATCGGCCATCCGCTGTCCAGAGCGGCGGAAAAAGATGAGGTGGTCTGGCAGAAGCGGGATCTCCTGGGGGTGCATGCCCAGAAGCAGCCGGGCTTGAACTTCGTTGGCCTGCACGTGCCGGTGGGACGGCTGAATGCCCTGGAGATGATGGAGCTGGCCCGCCTAGCGGAGGTATACGGCTCCGGGGAGCTGCGGCTGACGGTGGAGCAGAACGTGCTCATCCCCAATGTGCCCGATTCGCGGGTGGCGCCGCTGCTTAAAGAGCCGCTCTTGAAAAAGTTCTCCCCCAACCCAGGGCCCTTGCAGCGGGGGCTGGTGTCCTGCACGGGCAACCAGTTCTGCAACTTTGCCCTCATCGAGACCAAAAACCGCGCTGTGGCTCTAATGGAAGAGCTGGAAGCCGAGCTGGAGATCCCGCAGACGGTGCGCATCCACTGGACGGGCTGCCCCAACTCCTGCGGCCAGCCCCAGGTGGCCGATATCGGCCTAATGGGCACCACCGCCCGCAAGGACGGCAAGCCGGTGGAAGCGGTGGACATCTACATGGGGGGAGAAGTGGGCAAAGACGCCAAGCTGGGCGAATGTGTGCGTCGAGGGATCCCTTGCGAAGACCTCAAGCCCGTCTTGGTGGAGCTGCTGATTGAGCACTTCGGGGCCAGGCCGCGCCAGCGTCCATCGGCTGCTCAAACTGCTTCTTCCCCCGTGATGGCTTGCTAAGTAGGGGCCAAGTCTGGGGAAGGTTTTCTCTCTGCGTCGTTCAAAATCTTGGAGGTTCCGATGTCTAAACTGTTCTCCCGTCGCCAATTTTTGGCCGGGGCAGCCGCCCTGGCAGCAGGAGCAGCCGCGGCTGGGATCCCACGCGCCCAATCGCAATCTTTGGGTCAGGGCTACTGGGTGGCCCAGGCCGATACTCCCGAGACCCCGCGGGCCAAGCTGGGGTTCATTGCTCTCACCGACGCCGCCCCCCTGATCATCGCCAAAGAGAAGGGGTTTTTTGACAAGTACGGCATGAAGGACGTGGAGGTGGTCAAGCAGGCCTCTTGGGGCACCACCCGCGACAACTTGGTGCTGGGATCCGCTGCTGGCGGCATCGATGGGGCGCACATTCTCACCCCCATGCCCTATCTCATCACCACCGGCAAAGTTACCGATGGCAAGCCGGTACCGATGTACATTCTGGCCCGCCTGAACTTGGACGGTCAGTGCATCAGCATTGCCAACGAGTACCGGGATTTGCAAATTGGCCTGGATAGTTCCCCCCTCAAAGCCAAGTTTGCGGAAGCGCGAGCTGCCGGCAGGGATCCCAAATGCGCGGTAACCTTCCCCGGCGGCACCCACGACCTGTGGATGCGCTACTGGCTGGCCGCCGGCGGGATCGATCCCAATGGCGATGTCTCTGTCATTGTGGTGCCGCCGCCCCAGATGGTGGCCAACATGAAATCCAAAACGATGGAAGCCTTCTGTGTGGGCGAGCCTTGGAATGCTCAACTGGTGAACCAAAAAGAGGGCTATACCGCCCTCACCACCGGCGAGCTGTGGAATCGCCATCCTGAGAAAGCCTTTGCTCTGCGGGCTGACTGGGTGGATGCCCACCCGAAAGCCACCTTGGCGCTGTTGAAGGCGGTGCAAGAAGCCCAGATCTGGTGCGACCAAATGGAGAACAAAGAGGAAATGTGCCGGATCATCGGCGACCGCCGCTGGCTGGGGGTTCCTGTGGCCGATATCTTGGGTCGCGCCAAAGGCACCTTTGACTACGGCACCGGCAAAGTGGTGCAAAACAGCCCCCACCTGATGAAGTTCTGGCAAGACAATGCTTCCTACCCCTTCAAGAGCCACGACCTTTGGTTCCTGACCGAAGACATCCGCTGGGGCTATCTGCCCGCCGACACGGATACCAAAGCCCTGGTGGACAAGGTCAACCGAGAAGATCTCTGGCGCGAGGCCGCCAAAGCCATTGGCCAAGAGGCCGCCATTCCCCCCAGCACCTCTCGCGGCGTGGAAACCTTCTTCGATGGGGTGAAGTTCGACCCCGAAAATCCGGCTGCCTATCTGGAGAAATTGGCCATCAAGAAGCTGGCCTAGCCTGCTCCTTCCAGGGCTTGCAGAACACCTGCAAGCCCCCTGTCCGAGAGATTTCCCTAAGAGCCCCCAGACAGGTTCAAATTAAACCTCTTCTCTCTTGCACTTTCCCTACGCTGACTTTGACCATAGCCCTACTCTCAGCAAACTATGCATCTTCTCCACTTTGCCTTGAAGGTGGGCTGCCACCTCTTCCCTTTGCTCATCCGCTTAGGCCGTTGGCTGCTGAGCCAAGGTGCCTCTCTTCAGGCCCATGCCGGGATCCCTTCTGCCACGAGCTCTGGATCCGCTTGGAGGCAACGAGTCCGGATCCATCAAGCGCTGCGCCGCATTCTCTTGCCCGCTACGGCAATTTTCATCGTGCTCCTGCTCTGGCAAATCCTCTACAGCCGGCCCGGCGCCAACCTGCCCACCCCGCTCCAAGTTTGGCAGGACACCTGGGATCCCCTCATTAAAGATCCCTTTTTTGACTACGGCGGCAACGCCAAAGGACTGTTCTGGCAAATCTGGGCCAGCCTGCAGCGGGTGTTCATTGGGTTTTTCTTGGCCAGTCTGGTGGGGGTTTTGGGCGGCATGGTGATCGGGGTCAACCGCTGGCTGCATGAGGCTTTGGATCCCATTGTTCAGGTGTTGCGCACGGTGCCACCTCTGGCTTGGCTGCCGATTTCTTTGGCCGCCTTTCGCGATGCCAACCCCTCCGCCATTTTTGTTATCTTCATCACGGCCCTCTGGCCCATTTTGATCAACACCATTGCCGGTGTACAGCGGATCCCACAGGACTACCGCAATGTGGCCAGAATTGTACGCATGTCCGGCTGGAAGTATTTCTTTAAGATTGTCTTTCCGGCCACGGTGCCCTACATCTTTACCGGCCTGCGCATCGGGGTGGGCCTCTCTTGGCTGGCGATTGTGGCTGCAGAAATGTTGGTTGGCGGGGTGGGCATCGGCTTCTTCATTTGGGATGCCTGGAATAGCTCCCGCATCAGCGAAATTATTGTGGCTTTGATCTATGTCGGCCTGGTTGGCCTTTTGTTGGATCGGGTTACGGCTTGGATTGGCTCGCTGGTGGTTGCCGAGGATCACTAGGTTGGACTGAGCCCGGAGTTGGCTGCTGACAGTTTGCTCACTTTTCAAAAATGAATCTCAAGGGATCCCTTAGGTAGCATCATGAAGACTCAGCCCTACATCGAAGTTGACCATGTAGACAAAGACTTTTTCCTGGACAATGGGGAGGTTTATCCCGCTCTAAGAGACATCCATCTGGAGATCCAAAAAGGGGAATTTGTCTCGCTAATTGGCCACTCCGGCTGCGGCAAGTCCACCCTCCTCAACATCATCGCCGGCCTGGAAAAACCCTCCCGCGGCGGCGTGCTGCTGGAAGGCCGGCAGATGACGGAGCCCGGCCCGGAGCGCATGGTGGTGTTCCAGAACTATTCCCTGCTGCCCTGGCTGACGGTGCGGGAAAACATCGCCCTAGCCGTGGACGAGGTGCTGGGATCCCTTCCCCAAGCAGAGCGAGCCCGCATCGTGGAAGAGCACATCCGCCGCGTGGGTTTGCAGGGGGCAGCCGACAAGCGGCCCGCCCATCTGTCGGGGGGGATGAAACAGCGGGTGGCCATTGCCCGGGCTTTGGCCATTCGCCCGCGGGTGCTGCTGCTGGATGAGCCGTTTGGGGCGTTGGACGCCCTCACCCGCGGCAGCCTGCAGGAGCAACTGATGGAGATTGCCCAGGCGGAGCAGCTCACCTGTATTTTGGTTACCCACGATGTGGATGAGGCGCTTCTGCTTTCGGATCGGGTGGTGCTGCTGACCAATGGCCCGGAGGCCCGCATCGGCCAGATCTTGCGGATCCCGTTTCCGCGGCCGCGCCACCGGTTGGAAGTGGTGAATCACCCCGAGTACTACAGCCTGCGGGGGGAGATGATCTACTTTCTCAACCAGCAAAAGCGGGCCCGCCAGAAAACTCCTACCCGTGTGGCCATCGCCAAGGGGG
This sequence comes from Synechococcus sp. H55.8, assembly GCF_047462375.1. NCBI lineage: Bacteria > Bacillati > Cyanobacteriota > Cyanophyceae > Synechococcales > Synechococcaceae > Synechococcus > Synechococcus sp. H55.8. The sequence continues at coordinate 5,261 of NZ_JANSJC010000046.1, forward strand.
GGCTGGAAAAAGTCAACTTGGCAATTGGCTTTGTGCCCCTCAACGACTGCGCCCCTCTGGTGGTGGCCCAAGAAAAGGGCCTGTTTCAGAAGTACGGCCTGGAACAGGTCACGCTGGTCAGGGAGCCGGGCTGGAAAACCATCTGGGAAGGGAGCCGCTCCGGTCGGCTGGATGCGGCCCTGGTGGTGGCCGGGATCCCTTTGGCCTCTACCCTGGGGGTGGGCGGGGTACCGGTGCCTTTGGTAACTGCGCTTACTGTTTCCCGCGGCGGCAACGCCATCACCTTTGGGCGCCGACTCCTGCTGCAGGCCTTCCAGAGCCCCTGGGATCTTCGCCAGTACCTCCGCCAAACTCCCGATACGGTTCATACGCTGGGGGTGGTGCACCCGGCCTCGATGCACAACTTCCTATTGCGCTATTGGCTGGCCAGCGGCGGCGTGGATCCGGATCGAGATGTGACGTTGACGGTGATCCCGCCGCCGCAGATGGTGGCCCACCTCAAGGCCGGCAACATCGACGGCTACTGCGTGGGCGAACCCTGGAACTCCCGCGCCGTGCGGGAACAGGTGGGGGTTATCGTTGCCACCACTCCCGAACTCTTGCCCAGCCACATCGAGAAAGTCCTGGCGGTGCGCCAAGACTGGGCCCAAAGCTACCCCCGCACCCACGTGGCTCTGGTCAAGGCGCTGCTGGAGGCCTGTCACTACTGCGATCAGCCGCAGCACCGTCCCCAGATCCTGGAGTGGCTGGCCCAGCCCCAGTATGTGGGCGTGGTCACAGCCGATCTGGAGCCGGGGTGGAGGGGCATCCTGCAGCGGGGCATTGCCGATGAATCGCAGGTGATTGTCGGTTTCCACCAGTTTGCCAACGGGCGCAACACCTGCCCCGAACGCTTGGAGCATCTCTGGATCCTGACGCAGATGGCTCGCTGGGGCATCTGCCCCTTCCCTCGCAATTGGGTTGCTGTCCTCGACCAAGTGCTGGATGACAAAACCTACGCCCTAGCTGCCAGAGAACTGGGGCTGCCGGATCGGGCCCACGATCGCGGGGCTTTGCTCTTTGCCGACGGATCCCGCTTTGATGGCGAGGATCCCTTGAACTACCTGGAGTCGGTGGCCATTCGCCAGGAGCTGAAGCTGCAGGAATACCCCCTCAGCAAGGTCTAGTTTTTGCCCTACTGAACTCAACTGGAAGGCTTTATGATGACCCACTCTCGCTTAACTTCTTTGTCCTTTTCTTCAGCCTCTTCCCTCTCAGGTCTGCCCCTTCTTTCCCTTCAGAATGTGGGCAAGACCTACTTTACGGCGGCAGGAGCCTTTGTGGCGCTAGAAAATGTCAACTTGGAAGTGGCCGCCGGCGAATTTGTCTGCATCATCGGCCACTCCGGCTGCGGCAAGTCCACCTTGATCAACATGGTGGCCGGGTTTTCTGCTCCTACTTCGGGATCCATCACCCTCAAGGGCCAGCCCATCACCGCCCCAGGGCCGGATCGGATGATGGTGTTCCAAAACTATTCCCTTCTGCCCTGGCTGACGGCTTTTGAAAATGTTTATTTGGTGGTGGACCAGGTCTATCCCGATAAATCCCCTAGAGAGAAAAGGGAAATCGTTCAAGAACACCTAGAACTCGTGGGTTTGGCCGAAGCAGCCCACAAGCGGCCCAAGCAGCTCTCCGGGGGTATGAAGCAGCGAGTGGCCATTGCCCGCGCGCTGGCGGTGCGCCCAGAAGTGCTGTTGCTGGATGAGCCCTTCGGGGCCTTGGATCCCATTACCAAGCAAGAGCTGCAGGATGAGCTGCTGGCCATTTGGCGAGATCACCGCTGCACGGTTTTGATGATTACCCACGACATCGACGAGGCTCTTTATCTGGCAGACCGGGTGGTGATGATGACCAATGGCCCTGCTGCCCATATTGGCGAGATTTTGACGATCCCCTTTGGGCGACCGCGCAGCCGCGCGCGCATCATGGAAATGCCGGAATTTTACGAGTTGCGCAACTCTGCCCTCGACTTTCTCTACCGTCGCTTTGCCCATGAGGAGAACTAATCAGGGAGTTAACCCTCACCCCCAGCCCCTCTCCCTGAGGTGCCCAAGCGCTCCGCGCCGCTCACGCGACCACCCCCAGCCCCTCTCCC
>NZ_JANSJC010000047.1:0-5913 GCF_047462375.1 Synechococcus sp. H55.8
GATGGCGCCGCAGGACCAGCCGCACGAGCGCTTTGAGTTCCCCGAAGAAGTCCTACCCCGCGGCAACGCGCTCTAAACTGGCGCTGGCTGTCGAACGCTTGAGTTCTCTCGATCCTTCACGTGAGAGCCGGGGCCGAGCGTTCGCCTATTCAAGCCTTGGATTGGATGGGTAGGCGCTCGGCCATTCTTAAGCTCCTTTGCTTTTCACCTCTATCTTCTGCTGTACTGACTGTTACTCTTTTTGGAGGCTGGCCTCAGTGACTTCAACGACCTTTGGTTCCGCAGCGATGCAGGATCGCACCCAGGGCGGGTTTGCCTGGTGGGCCGGGAATGCTCGCTTGATCAATCTCTCCGGTCGGCTCTTGGGTGCCCACGTGGCCCACGCCGGCCTGATCGTCTTCTGGGCGGGAGCGATGCTGCTGTTTGAGGTGGCTCACTTCACGCCGGATCGGCCTATGTACGAGCAGGGCCTGATCCTGATGCCCCACGTGGCCACTCTGGGCTGGGGGGTTGGCCCGGGCGGCGAAGTTATCGACACCTACCCCTACTTTGTGATCGGCGTGCTGCACTTGATCTCCAGCGCAGTGCTGGGGTTGGGGGGCATCTATCACGCCGTGCGCGGCCCAGAAACCCTGGAGCAGTCTTTCCCCTTCTTCGGCTACGACTGGAAAGACAAGAACAAGATGACCACCATCTTGGGGATCCACCTCATCCTCTTGGGGTTGGGGGCTTTCCTGTTGGTGGCCAAGGCCATGTGGTTTGGCGGTGTCTATGACACCTGGGCTCCCGGCGGTGGCGATGTGCGAGTGATCACCAACCCCACCCTCAACCCGGCGGTGATCTTCGGCTACCTGTTCAAGTCTCCCTTCGGCGGCGACGGCTGGATCATCAGCGTGGACAACATGGAGGATGTGATCGGCGGCCATATCTACATCGGCATCATCTGCATTGCCGGTGGGATCTGGCACATCCTCACCAAGCCTTTTGGCTGGGCCCGCCGTGCCTTCATCTGGTCGGGGGAAGCTTATCTCTCCTACAGCTTGGCGGCGGTCTCGCTGATGAGCTTTATTGCCACCTGCTACATCTGGTTCAACAACACTGTTTACCCCAGCGAGTTCTACGGCCCCACCGGCCCTGAAGCCTCGCAAGCGCAAGCCCTCACCTTTATCGTGCGCGACCAGCGCCTGGGGGCGAACATCGGCCAGGCCCAAGGCCCCACCGGTCTGGGTAAGTACCTGATGCGCTCCCCCACGGGCGAGATCATCTTCGGCGGTGAGACGATGCGCTTCTGGGATGTGCGGGCGCCCTGGAAAGAGCCGCTGCTGGGCCCCAATGGCTTGGATCTGGATAAGTTGAAAAACGACATCCAACCCTGGCAAGCTCGCCGTGCGGTGGAGTACATGACCCACGCGCCACTGGGATCCCTGAACTCGGTGGGGGGTGTGGCGACCGAGATCAACACGGTGAACTTCACCAGCCCGCGCACCTGGCTGGCAGCCCACAACTTCATCTTCGGCTTCCTGTTCTTCGTTGGCCACCTGTGGCATGCCGGTCGCGCCCGTGCCGCTGCTGCCGGCTTTGAGAAAGGGATCAGCCGCGAGAACGAGCCGGTTTACCGGATGAAGCCGATCCGATAAGCACGGAAGTCTCTCGGAGATCAACCTTTGGCCCCCGGTAGGGGGCCTTTTTTTTGGGGATCCCCCCCGCCAGGATTGGCAGAGAAGGAAGAGAGGATAGAGACTGAGAAGGCTGAATGTTCGGTAAAGATGCACAAAGTCCCGGTTACGGTCATCACCGGATTTTTGGGATCCGGCAAGACCACGGTGATCCGTCACCTGTTGCTCAACAACCAGGGCCGCCGCATCGCCGTTTTGGTCAATGAGTTTGGCGAAGTGGGCATTGATGGCGAACTGCTGCGGGATTGCCAACGTTGCGAGGGAGAGGGATCCATCCCCATTTTGGAGCTGGCCAACGGCTGCCTCTGCTGCACGGTGCAGGAGGAATTTTTGCCCACCATGGAAACCCTGCTGCAACGGCGGGCGGAGCTGGACGGCATCCTGATTGAGACTTCAGGATTGGCCTTGCCTAAGCCTCTGGTGCAGGCTTTCCGCTGGCCAACCCTTCGCACCGGCGCCACGGTGGATGCGGTGATTGCAGTGGTGGACGGTCAGGCTCTGGCTTCTGGGCAACTGGTGGGGGATCGGGCGGCGCTGGAAGCGCAGCGGCAGGCCGATGCGAGCCTGGATCACGAGACGCCCATTGAGGAGCTGTTTGCGGATCAGTTGAGCTGCGCCGATTTGGTGCTGCTGAGCAAGGTGGATCAGATCACGTTGTCGGAGCGAGCGCGCGTGGAGAGCTGGCTGCGGCAACAATTGCGCCCTGAGGTTCGAGTCCTCCCCTGTGAGCGGGGCCAGGTTGCCCCAGAAGTGCTCTTGGGCTTGCAGGCGGCGGTGGAAGATCAGTTGGAGCGCCGCCCCAGCCACCACGACCACGAGGAGGAGCACGAGCACGAGGCCTTCGAGTCTTTTTACCTGAGCCTGGAGGGGGGCTATGAGCCGGGATCCCTAGTTGCCCAACTGCGTCAACTGGCTCAAGAGGAATGCCTCTACCGGGTGAAGGGGTTTGTGGCCGTGCCCCACAAGCCGATGCGGCTGGTGCTGCAGGGAGTGGGAGGGCGATTTGAAACCTACTACGACCGGCCCTGGCGCCCGCAAGAGCCGCGGTTGACCCGCCTAGTGTTCATCGGGCAGAGGCTTAACCGGGAGCGCATTGCCGCTCAGCTTCAGGGCTTGGCTCACAGAGAAGCAGCGGCCTTTACCGGCTGATCCCTGTCGGGATCCCCTCACCCCCAGCCCCTCTCCCTCTGGGAGAGGGGAGTTGGCGTGACCCTATAAAAGCGGCCTAGAGGTAGGCATCTAGGAGAGAGGCCACGGTGGGGAAGTGGCAGGGCAAGCCCAGGGCTGCTGGCGAGAGGGCCGGATAGACAAAATGGCGGTGGCGCAGACAGTACTCGTCCCACGCCGAAAGCCGCACCCCAAACAGAAAAGCCAAGCTGCGGAGGAGTCCGAGGGGCAAGGGCAGGCGGAAGTAGATCCGCTTTCTGAAATAGGCGCACACCTGTTCCACGCACTCATCCACAGACAGAGGGGGGTTGCCCAACACCCAATCGCCGCCACCGGGCGGATGGGCTACCCAGTAGGCCACCATCTCTGCCACATCGGCAGCGTGGATGAAGTGGAAGCTGGCATCCACCCGCAAAAAGCGGATGAGATCCAGCCAGCGGAGCACATCCTTGAGGCCGGCGGTGATGTGGGAATAGGGGTGGTGGGGGCTGCCGCCAAACAGTAGGGTGGGGTAGAGCGTCAGCAGCCGATCCGGCCAGAAGCAGCTTTCCTGCCGTTGCAGCAGCATCGCGTACTTGCTGCGGATGTAGTCGGTGCCGGCCTGGCCGGCGATGGCCAAGGGTTGTAACGCCTGATCCAAAAGGCTGGCGGTGGAAAAGTAGATCACCTGCTGGCAGCGCCGGGGATCCAACAACTGAAAGAGCTCCAGAGTGTGGGTAACATTCACCGCCCAGGTTAGGGTGGGATCCCCCCAAGCCGCCGCCATGTGGATCAGCCCATCCATCTGTTGCAGCAGGGCAGCGTGCTCGCGGATGTGCAGCAGATCGCCGGGCACCAGGGTGATGGGGGCGGGCAGCCGTTCCGGGGGCAGCCGCAGGCGGCTGGGGTTGCGAATAAGAATGTAGAGGTGGTAGGCGGGCCGCTCCGGAAACTCGGGATCCCTTTGCTGGGCCAGGCGCTCCAACACATAGTGCCCCAGACAGCCGCTAGCGCCGGTAAGAAACAGGTTTCGCAAGAGATCTTCCCAACGGCAACTCATCGAAAAAGCTTTTGACTAGTCTACCGCCTTGGCTTGCGCCTGCCGGAGCGGCTTAACCCCCAATTCCTCTGACGGCAAGTCCGGGCAACTGCACCCTGTTCCAAGCCGGGCAGCAGGCTAGAAATCTGGCCCGAAGAATGGCAGCATAGTTCGACAAGGATCCCCTACCGGGATCCCAGCTAAGACCGCGCTCAACTCGACCTCTGTCTGTGGCCGTAACCTCCTCTTCCCCTAGCAGGCGCGCTTTCAGTCTGTGGCCACCGCTGGCCTTGGTCTTGCAGCGGCTGGCCCAAGCGGTGCCGGTGCTACTGCTGATCACGGTGCTCAGCTTTTTGCTCTTGCAACTGGCTCCCGGCGATTTTTTGGATCCCTTGCGGGCGGATCCCAGTGTCAGCCAAGAGTTTATCGCCCAGGAAGAGGCACGGCTGGGCCTGGATAAGCCCTTGATTTGGCAGTATTTGACCTGGCTGAGCAATCTGCTGCAGGGGGATTTTGGCGTCAGCTACACATACCGCGTGCCGGTGGCGCAACTCATCCTCTCCCGCGCCGGCGCCACCTTGCTGTTGGCAGTGTGCTCTGTTTTGCTAACTTGGCTAATTGCCATTCCTCTGGGGATCCTGGGGGCGCTGCGGCAGAACACTCCTTTGGATCGGGCGTTGCAGTTGCTCAGCTACCTGGGGCAGGCCATGCCCAGCTTTGTGCTGGCCATTTTGCTGCTGATCGTGGCTCAAAACGTGGGCTGGTTGCCGGTAGGGGGAATGACCAGTGTTTATTTTGCCGAGCTCGGTTGGGGGGGGAAGCTGCTGGATCTGGGCCGCCACCTGCTCTTGCCCACGCTGGCCCTGAGCATTACCAGCTTTGCCGGGCTGCAGCGGATTACCCGCGGCAACTTCTTGGACGTGCTGCGGCAGGAATACATCCAGGCGGCGCGGGCACGGGGCATTCCTGAATGGCGGGTGATCTGGCTGCATGCATTGCGCAACGCCGTCAACCCCTTGATCACGATTTTGGGCTTTGAGTTTGCCAATCTGCTCAGCGGCTCCTTCATTGCCGAGTTTTTCTTCAATTGGCCGGGGCTGGGCAAGCTGCTCTTGGAAGCCGTCCAAAGCTTTGACATCAACGTGGTGATGGCCGGGCTTTTGCTGGGAGCGGTGATGCTGATTTTGGGCAACCTATTAGCCGATCTGCTCTTGATGTGGGTGGATCCGCGGATCCGGCCTGAGTCTTTGCTTTAAGAGCCCTGGATCCTTCCCCAAGAGCTCAGGTTTCTGTTGTACATTGGGTTCAAGTTGGAAAATGAGGGATCCCCCATGCACTTTCGACCCGACGGCGCTCTGGACGACAGCTTGCCAGGAATAGCTGCGGAGGCAGTGGTATGGAATGCGCTACGCCAAGGGCTAGGAGCGGACGCGGGTTATCTTTTCCATCGAGCTGTTCTTTATAATCATCGCCGAGGCAATCCCAGGGCTGAGATCGACATCCTCCTGATTCATGCTGAATTGGGGATTTGGGTGTTCGAGTGTAAGGGCTTTAATCTGTACAATATTGAGAGCATCAACAACAACGAATGGCGCATGCGGCAGTGGCAAAAAGAAACAGAAACCCCTTTACAACAAGCAGGCAGTCAAATGTTTCAAGTCAAGGATTTACTGCGGAAAAAATTGGATATACAAACGCTAATAGATCAGATCAACTTTGATAAGCGGGTGGCTTTGCCCCGGATCCGGCGGCAGGAATGGCAAGAACGTTTTGGGGATCCGCCACTTATAGGGGCCTTGGTGTTTGCTGATGATCTGGAGAAACCCGAGCATCTGAAACAAAGATTGTATGAGGCTAGGCGGGTTGCCCAAGCTCCTCTCCACGAAGGAAAGCTAAAGCAGATTGTTCGGCATTTGGGCTTAGATTTGGAAGATGCTACCAATAGCCAGCCTAACTATGGCTACGATTCACAAATGGTGATCCGGCGCGTCCAAGAAGGGATCTTCAAACTCGATGAAGACCAACGCAAAATTGCCACCCAATATCCTGAGG
>NZ_JANSJC010000048.1:0-5235 GCF_047462375.1 Synechococcus sp. H55.8
GGTGATCCGGCGCGTCCAAGAAGGGATCTTCAAACTCGATGAAGACCAACGCAAAATTGCCACCCAATATCCTGAGGGGCCGCAGCGGTTGCGGGGCCTGGCGGGGACGGGCAAAACCGTAGTCTTGACTCGCAGGGCAGCCAAGATCCACGCCGACCACCCCGATTGGGACATCGCCGTAGTTTTCTACACCCGCTCTCTCTATGAGCAAATTCGCAGGCAAATCTCAGAAGTCTGTCAGAGCAAGTTTGACATCGAGCCAAATTGGGAAAGGATTCAGGTGATGCATGCCTGGGGATCCCAGGATCAGCTTGGGTTTTATCGCCTGCTCGCTCACCAATGTGGCTTAACGCCCAAAAGCCTGGATCGGGCAAGGGCAGAGTTAAGGGATAAAAATGACCATACAACGGAGCCCTTCGACTATGTCTGCCAAGAGTTAGAAGAGAAAGCCAAGGAAATCCCTCAACTTTTTGACGCCATCTTGATCGATGAAGGTCAAGATTTGCCGCCCGCCTTTTACCGTTTAGCCTATCAAACTTTACGGGATCCCAAGCGGCTCTATTGGGCCTATGACGAAGCCCAAGGCGTTGGCTCCCTGACGGTGCCGGGGGCAGCCGAGCTATTCGGGCGCGACGAGACGGGCAAACCCAAAGTGCAGTTGGGAGGGAGAGCCGCCTTTGTGTTGCGCAAGTGCTACCGCACTCCAAAGATTATCCTCATGGCTGCCCATGCCCTCAACATGGGTCTTTTGCGTGGAGGCCAGCCTTTGCAGGGGGTTACTCAAAAAGACCAGTGGGAAAACTTGGGTTACGAAGTGATAGAAGGTGATTTTCGTAAGCCTGGATCTCCAATTACCCTCACCCGCAAGGCTTGCCATCCCGTCGATCAAGAAAACTTTGATCCCAAGGTGGATCCCCAGTCGCTGCTGGTCTGGCGCACCTTCCCTTCTGAGGAAGAGGAGCAGAATTGGATTGCCCAACAGATCGAGCGCGACCTGAAGCAGTGGAGTTTTCGGCCGGAAGATCTTCTAGTTACAAGTGTAGCCAGCTTCAGAGGGAGCAGACCCTACTGGGAAAGCCTAAAGGCCAGGCTCAAACAAAGAGGAATTAGCGCCCTCATTGCTGGCGAAGATGCCGATCGGGATATTTTCCGCTTGCCGGGGCACGTCACCCTGTCGGGGATCTTCCGGGCCAAGGGCAACGAAGCTTGGAAAGTCTACGTCTGCCAGTTTCAAAACGCCACCGAGCCGGGGCTAAGTGTAGAGGAGCAACTGCGCCGGCGCAATCAAGCTTTTGTGGCCTTGACACGCACCAAGATCTGGTGTGTGGTTACAGGGATCTCCCCCAAAGATCAACTGGCCCCCGCCTTCCAAGAGCTGCGGCAGGCCAAGGAGCAGTACCCCTACCTACGCTTCCCAGCTTTTAACAAGGGATCCCTGCGGCGGGTTCATGAGGTGGATCTGGACTTGGAAGGTGCTTGAAGAATTACCGTCTGCCCTCAAGCGAGCCCAGCTCTGCCATCGCTTTTGCCATGTCGTCTAGGTCGTTCACCTTCTCCTCAATGGCTGCAAGAATTGCGTCGTAGGTGTTGGCCGAGGCGGAGGTGGCGGCAGCTTTGGTGGTAGAAGTGGAGCTGAATCCCTTTCCAAACCCAGACGGGTGGGCGGCAAAGTTGCCAGAGCCTGTTGCTTGGCGAACTTGATTGAGGCTGGCAATCTCTTGGGCCAAAAGATCCCGTTGTGAGTGGAGCTGATCGAGTTTGGCAGCGCCCTCTTTCAAATACTGAACAAGCTTCTGTTTTTTGGCTTGCAAATCTTCTATTGAGGCTTTTAGATTTTGCTCTTCTGCACGCAGTTGCGCCAGCCATGCTTGCTGAGATCGGATCTGGGATCCCAACTCACAATGGGCTTGAGGATCAGTTCCATCGCCCGCTTCCTCTTCCTGCCGAACGGGTGCCCAATTGGCAAGAGCAGCCCGCAGATCGGCCAGCTCGTTTTGCAGGTGTTGTAGACCTAACTCTTGCTGGCTTTTGAAGTACTCCAGGGATTGCTCCAGCAGTTGGGTTTTGGCTCTGGCTTCACTCCCGGCCAGGGCGGAAGCGAGGTAGCCGGTCATTCCCGTAGCCAAAGCGGCTGCCCCCGATTGCCACAGGGATCCACCGGATCCCAGGCTGCCGAGGGCTACAGCAAGGCCAGCCAAGGTGGGAAAAGCATTGACCCAAAGCTGGCGAGAGGTAGCAAGCTTCATAGTCGGCCCCACAGTAGAACGACAGGGTTGGCTTGATCTTATGGTCTTTTCAAACAGTTGTTATGAAACAGCTTATTGGATTCATCTTTGGCTCCCCTCTTCCCTATGAACTGGAGCACAAGACAGGATTTCTATGCTGGAGTCATCAAGATCGAGTTCAGCCAAGAATTTAAACAGGCGGCTCAATGGTGGAGACAATGTCCTGAATCACCGCCTCTGCCTCTTGCCGTCGGTTACCGGCCATCTCTCCCGACCCAGCCAGGAGAACCCGATGGGCCAGTACCGAGACGAACAACGCTTGCAGATCTTCCGGCAAACAGAAGCTGCGCCCTTTTACCAGCGCCTGAGCTCGTGCCGCCCGCGCCAAGGCCAGCGCTCCACGAGTGGATACCCCTGCCCGCAGCAGCTTGGAAACACGAGTGGCCTGCACCACCTGCAAAAGATAGTCCGCCAGGGATCCGTCCAGGTACACCTGATCCACCGCCGCCTGGATCTCTCGCAACTCACCCAAAGAGAGAACCGGCTGCAGAGCCTCCACCGGCTCGGCTTGTTGCCGTTGCAACAGCAAAGCTCGCTCTATCTCAGGGCTGGGGTAGCCAATCGACAACCGCACCAAAAACCGATCCAACTGACTTTCTGGCAGAGGATAGGTGCCGTGGTATTCCAAAGGATTTTGGGTGGCCAACACAATAAAGGGGCTGGGCAGCGGGTAGGTGCGATCGTCCAGCGAAACCTGCCTTTCCGCCATTGCCTCCAGCAGGGCGCTCTGAGTGCGGGGCGAGGTGCGGTTGATTTCATCCGCCAAGATCACATGGGCAAAAATGGGGCCAGGGCGAAATTCAAAATCCCCTTTTCCCTTATTGAACAGGGTGAGGCCAAGGATATCTGTCGGCAATAAGTCGCTGGTAAATTGAATCCGTTGAAACTTGGCTCCCAAACTGTGGGCGATGGCCCGCGCCAACGTGGTCTTGCCTACACCGGGCACATCCTCCAGCAAAACATGACCTTCCGCAACCAAGGCCATGACCACCGCTTGCACCACCTGTGACTTGCCCTGAAACACCGATTCGATGTTGGCAATCAACTTGCCAATCTGTTGGTGCAAGGCTTGCAATCGTTCCACCGGGATCCGCGCCGAACCAGCACGGGTGCTGACACTCGCCATAAACCATTCCCAAAGGGGCCTATTCCACCTTACCGGCTGGATCCCCTTGCCTGCTCAGGACGGAATCTCACCAAACCCCGGCGAAAAACCGGAGTATCATAGACCTAGGCTCTCCCGGAAGGATGGATATCTTGGAACTGTCTTGTAAAAGTGAATATGCTCTCCTGGCCCTTCTGGAATTGGCCCAGCACTACAGCGATGGCCAGGTGCTGCAGATTAAAGAAATTGCGGCCCATCAGTCCATACCCGATCGCTACCTGGAGCAATTGCTGGCCACCTTGCGCAGACAAGGGTTGGTGCGCAGCCAACGGGGAGCAAAAGGAGGCTACTCCCTGGCCCGAGCGCCCTGGCAGATCTCGCTGTTGGACGTTATCCAGGCCATCGAGGGGGAAGATCTCGCCCGTTCCCGCGAGTGGTCCCCAAGCGATCTCACCCCAGAGCGGGAAGTGCTCCTGAAAGCTTGGCAAGATGCCCAAGCGGCGGCAGTAGCCATTCTCCAGAAGACCACCCTGCAAGACCTCTGCGACCGGCAGGCACAACAGCAACAGGCGCGGCTGATGTACTACATCTGAGCTGCGTGCAATACCCCACAGTTGTTCCTCTCCCAAAGCCGCAAGGACTCTGTTCTGCAAAGAGGAGAGGCTGGGATCCCTAGCCAGTTTTGGGTTATCCTGAAGCCCACTGCTTTTTGAATTGAGCCGTTCCCATGACTGTTCGCTCTTCTCGCTCCCAGGCTGCTGATACGTTTTCTGCGGAAGATTTTGCCCGGGCTTTAGACGGGCAAAACCTCAACTTTCAACCGGGACAGGTGGTGCAAGGCCGCATCTTCCAACATCAGAACGATGGCGCTTTGGTAGATATTGGCGGCAAATCTCCGGCCTTTTTGCCCCTTAAAGAAGCCGGGATCCGCTCAGGAGAAGATTTGAGCGTGCTTTTTCCCTTGAAGACAGAAGCCGAGTTTCTCATTGTGCGGGAAGATGCAGAGGGGCAGATTGTGCTTTCGGCGCGGCGGCTCCGGCTGAAGCGGCTTTGGGAGGAGCTGGCCCAAAAGCAAGCCAGCGGCCAGACGGTAACCGTTCGGGTGATCGGCACCAACAAAGGCGGCGTGGTGGTGGATGTGCAGGGGCTGCGCGGCTTCATTCCCCGCTCCCACCTCAGCCAACGGGAAGGTCTAGAGGAGCTGGTGGGCCAATCCCTGACGGCAGGCTTTATCGAGGTGAACCCAGAAGCCAACAAGCTGGTGCTCTCCCAGCGGGTGGCTGTGAAATCCGAGAACCTGAGCCGTTACACCAGCGGCCAAGTGGTGGAGGGCAAGGTCAGCGGACTAAAACCCTTTGGCGTGTTTGTGGATTTGGAAGAGGGGGTAACCGGGCTACTACACATCAAGCAGGTTAGCCAAAGCTTTGTGGCCTCGCTGTCGGATTTGTTTAAGCCAGGCCAACGCCTCAAAGCCGTCGTGCTCGATGTGGATGAGACCAAGGGGCGGATGGCCCTCTCCCTGCGGGTGCTGGAAAAGCATCCGGGTGAGGTGCTGGAGCATCTGGATACGGTTATGGACGAAGCCGAAGAGCGGGCCAGCAAGCTAAAAGGGAGGATCACAGCCGACGGCCAAGTCATCTGATCCCGATCCCTGCCTCGAGTTTGGATGCGAGATCCCTAGATCGATGGCAAAACGCCTTACGGCAATCAAAGGAAAATCATCGGTTTGAGCGGCGATGGAATGAGTTTCCAATTTCTAGGGATCCCCCGAAGAGCTAACCGCTCGCCTCCCCTCTCCCAGTGGGAGAGGGGCCAGGGGTGAGGGAAGTTGGATCCCCCCGAAGG
>NZ_JANSJC010000049.1:0-4318 GCF_047462375.1 Synechococcus sp. H55.8
CAAAAAACCGCATCTTCGAGATCATCGCTAAGCCCGGCGTTCCCAGGCGGGAGTGGAGTGACCTCTTTGCCCTAGCAAGCTAGGGCCCCGTCGGAAGAAAAGTAGTATAGGGATCTCACGCCCGAGGCTGAGGGCGTTATAATCTCCCCAGCCCTAGCGGAGGTCCCCGAGATGGCTGTGCAACTCTTGCCTCAGTGTGAGAACTTACGGGAGCATGTTGAAACGATTCTAAACCTTTGGCAGCAGGATCCCACGCTCTCAGCAAAGCAAGATACAACCCGAGTTCAGGCTTCACTGAGCAAGGCTATTTCTCCAACTTTTGAGATTGTCTTTGCCGGTGCTTTTAGCGCTGGCAAGTCGATGCTGATCAACGCCTTGTTAGAAAGGGAGCTTCTCTATAGCGCTGAAGGACACGCCACAGGGACAGAGTGCTACATCTCCTATGCAGAGCCTGACGCCGAGAGGGTAGTACTCACCTTCCTCAGCGAGCGGCAGGTGCAGGAACAGATGGCTGCCTTCTGCACTCGCCTAGGCTTGACCCTACCCAGCGGCAACAACCTAGAGGAAGTCACCCTCAATCGCCTAAAAGAGCAGGCTGAGGCCATTGTTCAGCAGGAGGGCGGCAAAAGTAAGTCGGAACGAGCAAAGCAGGCAGATGCGCTGCGCTTATTAATTGAAGGTTTCCAGCAAAACCGCGCCAGAATTCACCCAACCGAAAACAGAGTATTTTCGATGGAACAGCTTAACCTTGGCAACCTAAGAGAAGCGGCCAGTTTTGCGCGGCGCGGTGCCAATAGTGCAGTTCTGCGGAAGATTGAGTACTACTGCCATCATCCTCTATTAGAAGACGGAAACGTTATTGTCGATACCCCTGGAATTGATGCTCCGGTTAAAGCGGATGCCGAGCGCACCTATCAAAAAATTGCCGATCCAAACACTTCCGCAGTTGTCTGTGTCCTCAAGTGTGCTACAACAGGTGAGCTGACTAAAGAAGAAACAGAACTCATTGAGCACATCCAAAGTAGCGAAAGTATTCGCGATCGAGTTTTTTATGTGTTCAACCGCATTGATGAAACTTGGTACAACTCCCAGCTAAGGCAGAGATTAGAGACCATCATTGACCAGCAGTTTCGTCAAGCCCGCCTATTTAAAACTAGTGCCCTGCTTGGCTTCTACGGCTCGCAGATCAGGGAAACGACTCGAGAAACAAGGTTTGGTCTGGATACCATTTTTGCAGAAAGTATAAAAGAGCTAGGTGGCAGAGAGCAGACACCTCAATTTATTAGCGAATTTGTCAAGTACTGTAGCTCCTCAGGCAGGCTTGTGGGATCCCCCTTCCGCCCTTCGGTGCACGGCTATGAGACTCCTATCGATAACTACGTTCGAATTCTAAGCGAGTGGGGCAAGCCCTTGATTGAGTACATGATCAAAGATAGCGGCATAGAAGAATTTCTCAGTGGGATTACTCGCTATTTGAAGGAAGAAAAGCGCCCGCAGTTGTTTATAGCTCTTGCCGATGACCTGCAGCCTCTGTGTATTGAGCTCAGAAAGTCCTACCTAGATCTTTATGGAGACCTAGACAGCCAACCCAGAGAAGTCGATAGCATGATTGCCCATGAGTTAATGCTTATTAATCAGCAGTTGAATAGGATTGGTCAAGAGTTTGATGAACACATTCAAACTATGGTTAGTGAAATTATCGACGGAACGGATAAAGAGTTTGAGTATGACTTCCGAAGGCTGCAGGCCAAGATGGTGCGTAGGCTGGATGAGCTTCTGGACACATTCTCAATAGATAGTGCCTATAGCCAAGCTGTTCGCATCCACCACCGTAACTCCACAGCTCCCTTTTTGGCTGTGCTGGTTGAGGCCCTTTACTACCTATCGAATCACCTAGAGGATATACTGGTCGAGTCTGCCACCACAGTTGTGGAGAACTCCTTCCGGCGGATTATCGATCGGGTACGCAGTGCAGACTACTACAAGCAGTTGTTTCGCCTACTGGGATCCGACGGTGATCTAGAGAAAAAACTACTAGAGGTTAAGGAAAAAGTTTGCACTGCATTAGTCAGCGGCGCTCGAAAAGAGTGCGATCGGTATCTAAGAGAAAGTCCTCGCTTCTATGACGAGGGCACTTTCTCCATTTACCAGTTCCGGGAAGTTTTAAAGCAAACATCTCAGTCCTACGATATTTCCGCTATTCGAGATGCGGAGCCGGGGATCCGGCAATTGCTGAAGCTTGACTTTGAGCCCAAAGTCAGCCAGACAATACGCTCTAACTTCCGGCAAGAAACCAACAATACCCTCAAGACTCAGCTCTTGCCCGTTGCTAAGGAAGTGGCTGATGAAATTCTGCAAAAGTATCCCGAAGCAAAGCAATTTATGGAAGCGACACTTAGAAAGGAAGCAGAAGAAAGAATTACCTTAAACCAACAGCGTCTAAGGGATCTAGAAGCAAAGATCGATAGCTACAACCAAGCCGTTTCTGGGATTAACCTATGCTTACAGGCTATGGGCCTAGGTCGTGAACTTTTGCCCTCGATTTCTTTACTGAAACCTTCTTCGACCGGTGAATTAGCTGACAGCTCAGCAGGTTCTTCCGAGCAGCCAGCGAGCGAAAGTGAGCCGAGTGATGAGATCTCTGACTTAGGTAAGATTTTCCCCGAGCTGGACAGCATACTTGACGATCTGAGATAAAGCAGTTTGTTTCTCCCTACTATTTGAGGAGGTGAAGTTTTGTTACCTAAGTCCCTGCCCTTGCAGCAATGCTTAGAAGGGGTTCTCTCCATAGGGGAGAAAACTTTCAAGGTTGCTAGCCTGGTCAAAGCTGCCCAAGAGGATTTGGCCAAAAAGGAAGAGCTCAATCGCTTGTTTATTGCAGCCTTGAGATCCTCGGGGATCCTCCCAGCGGAAAACCTGATTAGTATTGCCAGTAGCTTTCTTCCTCCTATTCCTATTCCTCCCGGATCTGAAGAAAAGTTAGAAAAGTTACTGCAAGAAACCAAGTGGTTTGATCAGGGCCTTACCTGTCAGCTCTTGGTACCGGGTAAGAAGGAGTGGGAGAAAGGTAGGGTCAGATTGCGGATCACTGTAGAGTTTGAGCCAGAGCGTACGAGCTCAGAAAGTAGCGATGGATCCCCTCTAGATGACCTTCGCACAGACAAGGAGTAGCTTAAGTTAGCGGGATGCATTAGGAGGCTGGGTCAGTGTCAAGCAACGATCAACCTCAGGATCGCTTTGTCGAGATAGATGCTTCTCCAAGCACCGTCATTGATATAGGAGGACGCCTGATCTACTCAAAAGAGTTTATTGGGGCTTGCTTAGAAAGTGCTTATGATAACTTTGGATCTCGTTTATCTGACAAACTTAGAGCCAGAAACATTTCATTTAACTATGGCTCGGTTAATTTTGGCAAAATAACTGATGCGAGAGGGATCCCTGCTAAACTTTTACGTCCTGGCTTGCCATGGATTGCCGGCAGAGTTAGGGTAAGGCTAGTAGCAGTAGTTGAGTTTGAGCCAGAAGATCCAGAATTAGCAAGCAGTGAATCTCCTCTGGATGCCTTTTGAAAAGACGCTGGTTAGCCAGGCCTGTAAGCACTAGGAAGCAAGACCATGGCCGATTCGGTACTTCTCAAAGCAGATGACAAAGAAACTGCCGTTGCGATTGGCGACCAAATTTATTTTCCTAGCGTTTTGCACAGTGCAATTTTGATTACCTTCTTGCAGATATCGCACGAACAAATGGCCACCTTCGCTGCAAAAAAGATTACGTAGAAATTGTAGAGGGAGTAAAATCCCGAATCTTACAGCCTAGAAAGGATTGGTCTGAGGGAAAGGTATCCCTTAAAGTTTGTCTCGAGTTTACTCCCGATAGTCCATCCCGAAATTCTGAAGAGAATCTAGATATTTTTCGCGCTACAGGTGAGTAGTGAATGAAAGAGAAAAAACCTGGTGAGAGGATCCCGATCCCAGCATCTGTGCGGGAGTATGTCTTCCAAAGGGATGGCTTCCGCTGCCGCAGTTGTGGCAAATCGCCCCCAGAGGTGCAGCTTCAGGTTGATCACATCGTCCCCCTTGCCCAGGGCGGCAGCAACGACATCAGCAACTTGCAAACCCTGTGCAAAGTCTGTAATCAGCGCAAAAAGGACAGGTGGGATCCCCGCTTTCGCCGCCGTTTCGATCTCTAGGGAGCTGAGACCTACCTCAAACAACAGACGGAAAGCCTATCCCTAACCCCCCTCTCCCTCAGAGGGGTTGGGGGTGAGGGCAGCAGCGCGAAGTGCTTGGGTAGGTGGCAAAGTGAAAGTGTTTGAATT
>NZ_JANSJC010000050.1:0-2500 GCF_047462375.1 Synechococcus sp. H55.8
TTACGCCTTTCGTGCGGGTCGGAACTTACCCGACAAGGAATTTCGCTACCTTAGGACCGTTATAGTTACGGCCGCCGTTCACCGGGGCTTCGGTCGCCAGCTTCGCTTGCGCTAACCGACTTCCTTAACCTTCCGGCACTGGGCAGGCGTCAGCCCCTATACGTCGTCTTGCGACTTAGCAGAGACCTGTGTTTTTGGTAAACAGTTGCCTGGGCCCTTTCACTGCGACCAGCTTGCGCTGGCACCCCTTCTCCCGAAGTTACGGGGTTATTTTGCCGAGTTCCTTAGAGAGGGTTATCTCGCGCCCCTTGGTATTCTCTACCCACCCACCTGTGTCGGTTTCGGGTACGGGTGACAACCTTCATCGCCTACGAGCTTTTCTTGGCACTCCCCTCAGCCACGCGGGGTCCGTAGACCCCTCCCAATCCAGTTAGGGTGTGGCCTGCTCTTGTGCGTCCCTCTTCAGCTCCAGTTGCCAGTCAGGGAATATCCACCCTGTCTCCATCGACTACGCCTGTCGGCCTCGCCTTAGGTCCCGACTAACCCCCCGCGGACGAGCCTTGCGGGGGAACCCTTGGGTTTTCGGGGCATTGGATTCTCACCAATGTTTGCGCTACTCAAGCCAACATTCTCACTTCCGCCTCGTCCACGGCTGCTTGCGCTACCGCTTCACCCTAGTGCGGAACGCTCCCCTACCATTGACATCCACAACTTCGGCGCATCGCTTAGTCCCGTTCATTTTCGGCGCAAGGGCGCTTGACCAGTCAGCTGTTACGCACTGTTTAAAGGGTGGCTGCTTCTAAGCCAACCTCCTGGTTGTCTGAGCACCCCCACCTCCTTAACCACTGAGCGATGACTTGGGGGCCTTAGTTGGTGGTCTGGGCTGTTTCCCTCTCGACGATGGAGCTTATCCCCCACCGTCTCACTGCCGACTAACCCTGGCGTATTCGGAGTTTGGTTCGATTTGGTACAGCTCTCGCCGCCCGCACCGATTCAGTGCTCTACCCCACCAGGTACCCATCGACGCTGCGCCTCAACGCATTTCGGGGAGAACCAGCTAGCTCTGGGTTCGATTGGCATTTCACCCCTAACCACAGCTCATCCGATGATTTTTCAACATCACCCGGTTCGGCCCTCCACTTGGCTTTACCCAAGCTTCAGCCTGGCCATGGTTAGATCACCCAGGTTCGGGTCTACAGCATAGGACCAACGCCCTCTTCAGACTCGGTTTCCCTTTGGCTCCGGCATTCCCGCCTTAACCTGCCCCATGCTGTAACTCGCTGGCTCATTCTTCAACAGGCACGCGGTCACCCGTTCAATCGGGCTCCCACTGCTTGTAGGCACACGGTTTCATGTTCTCTTTCACTCCCCTCCCGGGGTTCTTTTCACCTTTCCCTCACGGTACTGGTTCACTATCGGTCACGCAGGAGTATTTAGCCTTACGAGATGGTTCTCGCCGATTCACACGGGATTTCACCTGCCCCATGCTACTCGGGATGCGACCGGCGCCTTCCGGCTTTCGGCTACAGGACTTTCACCTTCTTTGGTGCAGCATTCCAACTGCTTCGCCTAGCCTTCCGGCTACCTTTTGGTCGTCCCACAACCCCGCCCAGCCGTAGCTGGACGGTTTAGGCTCTTTCCCGTTCGCTCGCCGCTACTGAGGAAATCACATTTGTTTTCTTTTCCTACGGCTACTAAGATGTTTCAGTTCGCCGCGTTCGCCCCCTTGGCCTATGGATTCAGCCAAGAGTGACAAGGCTTGCACCTTGCCGGGTTGCCCCATTCGGGCATCTGCGGATCACCGCCTTTGTCCAGCTCCCCGCAGCGTTTCGTCGGTAACACGCCCTTCCTCGCCTCTGCGTGCCTAGGTATCCACCGTGCGCCCTTAACTGACTTGACCACAACCACAAACATCGGTGTTCTACCTGCTTCATGCTTCCACTTTCGGAAGCATGACGCTCTCTTGCTATGCAGTTTTCAAAGTGCTGGCCGGTTCAACCCGGCTAAAGACCTGAGCCCACGCTCAACCCTTTAGCCCGATTGTTCACCTCTTCTTCCCCTCAAGGGCAGCCCTCAAATGGTGGAGGTAAGCGGACTCGAACCGCTGGCTTCTGCCGTGCAAAGGCAGCGCTCTACCTACTGAGCTATACCCCCAATCCAGGGCAACCCACTCCCGCTCCCGTCGCCTCACCTCAACCGTCATCCTCAGACTGCTGGGGCCTTGCTGGGGTGACAGTGGGCCATCCTGGACTCGAACCAGGGACCTCACCCTTATCAGGGGTGCGCTCTAACCACCTGAGCTAATAGCCCGCCCCACCAGAACCGTGGTCAACCCTCGCCTCAACCCCGACCAACCTGGGATAACACTTGGACTGCCTACTCGTCTTGAGTGCTTTCGGCTCCGTCCCCAGTAGGTCTCCCTAAAAGGAGGTGATCCAGCCGCACCTTCCGGTACGGCTACCTTGTTACGACTTCACCCCAGTCACCAGCCCTGCCTTCG
>NZ_JANSJC010000051.1:0-4066 GCF_047462375.1 Synechococcus sp. H55.8
AATGCGGAACCGGGGACTTGAACCCCGATGGCATTGCTGCCACTAGAACCTGAATCTAGCGCGTCTACCATTCCGCCAGTTCCGCGGCGATCTATAAGAATGCCCAAGAAAGGGGATCCCTGTCAAGGGCTGGGGGGCTTTAGAAGGGGATCCTATTCTTATGCTAAGCTCGGCTGCGCAGGCAGTGGATCCAGAGCGCTAACCTTGGCGGCTTTTACTTTTGTTTGCGAGGGCACCTGCCCCAACACGCAGGCGCGGGCCGGCTATTTCACTACCCCCCACGGCGAGATCCCAACCCCCTGCTTTATGCCGGTGGGAACGCTGGCCAATGTGAAAACCCTCACGCCTGCTCAACTCAAGGAAACCGGCGCCCACATTATCCTCAGCAACACCTATCACCTGCACCTACAGCCCGGCGAAGAGATCATTCAAGCGGCGGGGGGCCTGCACCGCTTCATGGGCTGGCCAGGCCCCATCCTCACGGATTCAGGCGGCTTCCAAGTTTTTAGCCTCAGCGCCATCCGCCAAATCGACGAGGAAGGGGTAACGTTTCGCTCGCCCCGCGATGGCCGTATTATCCATTTCACTCCGGAGCTGTCTATCCAAATCCAAAATGCTCTGGGGGCAGACGTCATCATGGCCTTTGACGAGTGCCCGCCCTATCCTGCTAGCCCTGAGGCGGTGGCAGCAGCGGTGCGGCGGACTACTCAATGGCTGAAGCGCTGCGTGGAAGCCCACCGCCGCTCCGATCAGGCTTTGTTTGGCATTGTTCAGGGGGGGGTTTACCCGGAGCTGCGTCGGCAGGCAGCGGAAGAAGTCTGTCGGCTGGATCTACCCGGCTATGCCATCGGCGGCGTCAGCGTAGGAGAGCCGGTGGAGCTAATGCACGCGGTGGTGCGACAAACAGCCCCCCTCTTGCCAGCCGATCGCCCCCGCTATCTCATGGGGGTGGGCACCTATGCCGAGATGCGGGCGGCAGTGGCTGCCGGCATGGACTTGTTTGACTGTGTCATTCCCACGCGCTATGCCCGCCACGGCACCGTGATCAGCCGCGGCCAACGCTGGAACATCAAGAATGCCGAACACCGCCGCAGCCTGGATCCCATCGATCCTGAGTGCCCTTGCTACACCTGCCGCCACTTCAGCCGCGCCTATTTGTGCCACCTCATCCGCGCCCAAGAGATCCTGGGCTACACTCTGCTTTCCATCCACAACATCACGGAGCTCGTGCGCTACACCCAAAGAATGCGCCAGGCCATTCTGGAAGGCAAATTTCATGAGAACTGGGATCCGTGGCGCGAGGGCTGAGCCTCCTCGGGGAGCTTCGTTAACATCAGTAAATATTCGTAGGTTAGGCTTCCTAATCGCTACAATAAGGGGATAACCTAGTCTTAGCCTCAGAGGAGAGCATGGCTGTCCGCACCCTGCAAAGTGTAATTGAGCAGCATATTGCTGGACTCCCTGGCCTCATTGCCGTCTTGATAGGGCGGGTCACTGACGGTGCCACAGTAGCCAAAGTAACCTATGCCAGCGACTCCCAAGAGGAGCAAGCCCTAGAACGTTTAGGCACCTACGCCGGCGACTTGTTGCAGGCCAATAGCCGCCTTTGTCAAACCGTTAGCCCCGGCCAAGAGGCGGACTACCTTTTGGCAGGTACTCCGGCGTTGCGGGTTGTCATCAAAGCCTTTCCCAAAAGCCCCTACTTTGTTTTGTTTCTGACCCGTTCCATCACCGACCTCAAGACGATTTCAGACCGGCTTAAGGCCATCCTCATCGACGGCAAACCACTGCTGCCCCCTGTTCAAGACGACACTCTATCCACTGCTCAGGCTTTGATTAGCTACGCCAAGCGCTACGCTCCGGATCCCAACTTTGTCGCCCTGCGCCTGTCTTTGAAAACGGGTCTAGACCGCAACCGCCTTGAAAAAGGCACCCTGAACCGACAGGAGCTGCGCATTCTCTACAAAGCGGTATCTGACGTATTGGGGGTAGAGCACTTGCCTATTGCTTTGCCCAGTTGAACGACTCCCGACACTCATTCTCGTTGAGCCAACACAACATGGCTTACGCCACGCTGCGCGAACCGATAGCTTACGGGCTTCCTGCTTCCCAGACTTATTTTTTGGTACAGAGGTCGCAGCGTGCTGCCGCCATGCGACCCACGGCGGGAAACTCTCCAGAGATTTAACTTGTTCTCCTCAATTGCAGCACAACGGCTTTCATCCCGACACTGATTTGCTCTTGAGTAAACCCAATATGGCTTACGCCACCTACGGAACACAAATACAGTGCAGGGCTTCCCGCCGATTAAGCTAAAGGCTAAAGTTGTGGGAGTTGTTAACTGTTCTCCCTTCCTATCCCCTCGAGATCAGGCCATCTATGTTGGAGCATTTACGCCTTGACCGCGCTCGCAAGCTGCTCTCTCTCTTTGGCGAGCCGGTGATTTTCCACTGCCACCACTACAACCTATTTCTGCAGCAGACCATTGAGGATCCCGACTGGATCGATGGGGTGAGCATCCTGCGCACGGCAGCTCAGGAGATCTTCTACAGCTTGCTCCAGGGCGCTTTTAAAACCTTGGGAGTGCAGCAGGCAGCAGAGCGGCTGGCGGTGGCGTGCCAGTTGTTCGGCTTTCTCGGCTTGGGGCGACTGGAGCTGCAGGCCAGCCCCAGCGGTGGCGAAGCCCAGCTCACCCACTCCCACTACGCAGAAGGCTGGCTGAGCAAGTACGGGGATCAGGCTAACCGCACTCGTCCCATCGATCATCTGGCCGTGGGCTATGTGGCGGCGGCGCTGGATGCCACTTTTGGCGAGCTGGGCAGCTACACGGCAGAGGAAACGGAGTGCATGGCGGTTACGCGCAAGGATCGCTGCCTGATCCAGGCTACTCGGCTGCCACGGCCTCAGACTTTGGTTCCTAGCCCCGGCATGGGCAAGCTCATTGAACGTCCAGCCGATCTGCCCAAGCCGATAACAGCGGTGGACTATGACGCGGTCAACGAAGCTCTGTGGAGCCTGCCTTTGGCAGGAGATGAACGGGGGCAGATTCGCGCCTTCAACGTGCTGCTCACGCGCATGCCTGCCAATTACTACAACCGCATCCAGTACCGCTTTTTGGAAGAGCTGAAAGCAGTGCAACCCAGTCTGCAGCAGGTGGCAGAGGATCTGGTGCGCGAATCGGGCCATGTCTGTGTCTTCTACACCTTGGGCAACATCATGGAGTCGCTGGAGTGGGAAACCCTTGTGGGGCCAATGCTGGAAAAGGATACCGACTGGATCCACGGGGCCTATGCCGTAACCAGCAGCTTGGGGTGGGGTCGTTGGCAGGCTTTGGAGGTGGTGAGCGATCATTCCTGCCGGGTGGCTATTGACGGCAACTACGAGACCAACTACTTTTTGGCTTCCTACCCACGGGCAGATTATCCGACCTGCTATTTTGCCCAAGGGGCGGTGCCGGCGCTGATGAATCTGGTTTACAACGGCAACATTCAGCAGAAGCCGATTCTGGATCAAGTCTTCTACAACCGCCTCTTCCAGCGGGGTGGGCTGTTTCACGGGAAGGAGACCAAAGCCAGAGAGAAAGGGGATCCCTGGTGTGAGTTCTACGCCGAGCGGATTTAGGGATCCATGCAGGTGCGCATCCTGAGGCGGCGAGAGTGTGGAAGGGGCTGGGCCACAGACCTGCTGCTGCCGCGCTGCCTGAGCTGGCCGGAGGTGGAAGAGCTGGCGCAGGAGATAGGGGCCACCTGCCGCTGCTTTCAAAAACAGCTGGTGTGGTTGGATCTGCCGGCAGGGCGAATTACCGCTTCCTTGCGGGTGCCTCGCCTAACTTTGCGGCTCTACGACGCCGCTGTTGAGGCCCAGCTCCTCAAGCAGGTGTGTCGGCTAGCCGAGGCCCCTGCTCCTGCAGCGGAGGAGGACTGAGCTGTTGGCGACTCTGCGAGCTCTCCTTAGAGGCGCTGCACAAGCTTTATAGTCGGTTCAAACACAATTCAAACACTTTCACTTTGCCACCTACCCAAGCACTTCGCGCTGCTGCCCTCACCCCCAACCCCTCTGAGGGAGA
>NZ_JANSJC010000052.1:0-3856 GCF_047462375.1 Synechococcus sp. H55.8
TTGCTCCCTAGAAATTGTGAAGCAATACATCCAGAATCAGTCAGAGGGTGCTATCCATCCCCACCGTATAGACGGTGAGGAATTCCGCACCTTACGTTAATTTTCACTGGTGGCGGGCCACAATTGATGTCCTCACCCCCGTCCCCTCTCCCTCAGGGAGAGGGGAGTTAGGGAGACGCGTTCGCGACAGCGTTGCGCAGCAATAGCGATGTGACGAGAGGTTTTATTGCTGCTTGAAATAAAGGGGTGCAGCAGGAGTTTCCCTGGGGTGAAGCGAGATCCTGATGGCTAGGTAGTACAAGGGATCCTTTCTATGTGATGCTACAAACAGAGGCAGGCTAGGAGAGGGAACAGACCTTGCGGGTGGGGATCATCGGCACCGGCTACGCGGCTCGCTCACGGGCTGAGGCCTTGCGCAAAGATGGGCAAGTGGAGATTGTGGCTGTTGTCGGTCGATCCCCCGAGCGGAGTGCTACTTTTGCCGCCGAGTTTGGGGCTGTTGCCTATTTCGACTGGTCTTCTCTCTTCCGCGAGCAGCGGCTGGATCTGGTTTTTGTCAGCACCATCAATCGGGATCATGGGGCCATTGCCCGCGCTGCGCTGGAAGCAGGGATCCACACTGTCGTTGAATATCCTCTTGCCCTCAGCCTTGCCGAAGCCCGGTCGCTGGTGCAATTGGCAGCCGAGCGGCGGTTGCTGTTGCACGTGGAGCACATCGAGCTCCTCAGCGGCATCCACCTGTTGCTGAGGCGGGAGCTGGAAGGGCTGGGCAAGTTGTTTGCCGTCCGCTACATCACCCTCACCGCCACCCACCCCGCCCCCGACCGCTGGACCTACCGGCCTGAGCTGTTTGGCTTCCCCCTCATGGGGGCTGTCTCCCGCATTCACCGCTTGGTGGACTTGCTGGGCAAGGTGGAGCGGGTGAGCTGCCAACTGCGCTACGACGGGCCGGATTTGCCCCAGCGCTACAGCAGTTGCTACTGCACAGCCCAACTGAGTTTTGCCAATGGGTTGCTGGCAGTGTTGACCTATGGCAAGGGAGACTCTCTGTGGTGCTCGCAGCGGCTACTGGAGTTCCACGGCCAGCGGGGGGGCCTGCTGATCAACGGCGAAGAGGCGATGCTGTTGCGCGCCGGCAGTGCCCACCCCTTGGAGACGGGATCCCGCCACGGCCTGTTCGAACAAGACACCCGCATGGTGCTGGATCACCTGCGCCACGGCAGCCCTCTCTACGTAGACACCGAAAAGATGCTCCATGCCCTCGCCGTGGCCGAGGCCGCCGAGCGATCCGCCCAAACCCAGCAGGTTGTCCGCGTGGAAGTGTGACCCATTCAACTCCAGAGAACCCTTAGGGGAGAAGTTCGAAAGCGTTTTCAGAAATTGCAGACAGCTATGAAACAGCATGCTGGTTATCCCCCCTCTCCCCCAAGGGGAGAGGAGCTGGGGGTGAGGAGGGCCGGCTGCTCAGCTCCCAAACACGCCGACAATGCGGCGCATGGCTTCTTCTACGTTGGCGCGGCTGTTAAAAGCCGACAGGCGCAAGTAGCCCTCGCCGGCGCTGCCAAAGCCAGAGCCGGGAGTCCCCACCACATGGCAGGTGTGCAGCAGCTTGTCGAAAAACTCCCAACTGCTCAGCCCAGTGGGCGCCTTTACCCAGACGTAGGGAGCGTTGACGCCGCCGTAGGCCTGGATCCCGGCTTTGGCCAACTGCTCGCGGATGATGCGGGCATTCTCCAGGTAAAACTGCACCAAAGCCCGCACCTGGGCCTGCCCTGCCTCAGAATAGACGGCTTCTGCCCCCCGCTGCACGATGTAGGCCACGCCGTTGAACTTGGTGGACTGGCGGCGATACCACAGGCTCCAGAGATCCACCCAGGAGCCATCGGCAGCTTGGCCCCGTAGCGACTTGGGCACCACTGTAAAGGCGCAGCGGGTGCCGGTAAAGCCGGCTGTCTTGGAAAAGGAGCGGAACTCGATGGCGCATTCCCTTGCCCCCGGGATCTCGTAGATGGAGTGGGGGATCCCAGGCTCCGTAATGTAGGCCTCGTAGGCGGCATCAAAGAGGATGAGCGAGTTGTGGGCGCGGGCATAGTCCACCCAGGCCTGCAGATGCTCCCGGGTTGCTACTGCGCCGGTGGGGTTGTTGGGAAAGCAGAGGTAGATGACATCGACTTTTTGCTGGGGCAGGCTGGCGGTGAAGTGGTTTTCCGCCGTCAGCGGCAGATAGACCAGGCCCTCGTACTCACCCCGCTCGTTGGCCGGCCCCGTATGGCCCGCCATCACGTTGGTGTCCACATAGACGGGATAGACGGGATCCGTGATGGCAATGGTGTTGTCGTGACCGAGAATATCCAGGATGTTGCCACAGTCGCACTTGGAGCCGTCGGAGATGAAGATCTCAGAAGCGTCGATGTCGCAGCCGCGAGACTGAAAATCGTGCCGGGCAATGGCTTGGCGCAGCCACTCGTAGCCCTGTTCTGGGCCGTAGCCGCGGAAGGTAGCCCGCTCCCCCATTTCCTCCACGGCCCGGATCATGGCCGTCCGGCAGGCCTCCGGCAGCGGCTCGGTGACATCGCCAATGCCCATCTTGATAATTTGGGCTTCCGGATGGGCGGCAGCAAAGGCCTGTACCCGCCGGGCAATCTCGGGAAAGAGATAGCCGGCCTTGAGCTTGAGGAAGTGGTCGTTGATCCTGGCCATAGGGGTTTGTAGAAGAAGAGGTCATCGGCTTTTCAGTGTAGCTGTTCGCGCTCTAAAGCCTACGGCCCACTCCGTGAACGGGCGGAATCCATAACAGGTTCCGGGCAAAAACTCTGCCTCTGAGTGCTACCCTGGCAAAAGTCCTTGGGAGAGTGAGGATGCAGCAGCAGAAAGGGTGGGCGCTGAGTCTACTGGCAATCTGGGTTTGGCTGAGCTGGGGGATGGGGGTCTGGTCTGCTCCTCTTTGTCAGGATCCCATCTTGCTGCGGCAGATCTTGGCAGCTCTGGGCCGCCCGGACGCGGTGGTGGAGGAGGTGGCTCTTTTTGATTCGGATCAGTGTCTTGTCCAACTGGTATTGGATCGCCAAGGGTTGAGGGGATCCCTCCCTCCCGAAATAGGCCGATTTCGCCGGTTGCGAGCCTTGTCCCTCAGCCTCAACCAACTTTCCGGCCCCATCCCGCCCGAGCTGGGGCAACTGAGCCAGTTGGAAAACCTGTTTCTCGATTACAACGAACTTTCCGGCTCCATCCCACCCGAGCTGGGGCAGTTGCAGAACCTGCGCGGCCTGTTTTTGGATCACAACCAGCTCTCTGGGTCTATTCCCCCCCAACTGGGCCGGCTGATCCGCCTGGAAAACCTCATCCTGCAAAACAACCGCCTCAGCGGCTCCATTCCCGACCAACTGGGCCAGATGAGCTCCCTCAGAGGCCTGTTTTTGGATGGCAATCAACTCTCCGGCCCCCTTCCCCCCCAACTGGGGCAACTGCGCAACCTGGAAAACCTCTACTTGTCGGACAATCGCCTCAGCGGATCCCTGCCCCCCGAGCTGGCACAACTGACCCAGTTACGGGATCTGCGCTTGGCACGCAACCAACTCACGGGAGAACTGCCGACCTTTTTGGCGGAACTGCCCCGGCTGGAGCGGTTGCAGATCGAGGGAAACGCCGGCCTCTGCCTGCCGGCTGCCCTGTCCAAGTGGTTTGCCGGCCTCAACCAAGGGGACCCTCTGCCGGCTCCCATCTGCTCGCGGTAGCTTTCTCGGTTGTCCCTCACCCCCAGCCCCTCTCCCTGAGGGATATCCCTCACCCCCAGCCCCTCTCCCTGAGGGATATCCCTCACCCCCAGCCCCTCTCCCTGAGGGATATCCCTCACCCC
>NZ_JANSJC010000053.1:0-3567 GCF_047462375.1 Synechococcus sp. H55.8
TCAAACAGCACCTTGCGGTTGGGCACCGGCTCTTTCAACTGGATAAACGCCCCAAAAGTCCCCAACACAAAGGGCACCGGGATGAAGTAGGGCAGCGAGGTTTTGATGCCATGGCGGCGGGCCACCCAATAGCGCATCCACTCATGGGATCCCAGAATGGCCAGGATCCCCACCGCATAGGGCAGCCCCTTCATCAGCGAGGGCAGATGCAGCAGCCGGTCAGGGCTGACCCCAGCCGCCTGGGCCCCAGCACTCAGGGTGGTCCAGAAGGTGAACAGCAATAGCCCCAGAGCCAGCACAGGCAACTCTCGACCATCCGCCAGAGAGCGCCGCGCCGCCGGGTTGGGCACCAGGGCAAAAAAAGGCTTGCCGGCAAACCCCTCCTGCAGCACCACCAAGAAGCGTTTGCCAAAAGTGTTTTCTACATTGCGCTGTACCCGCTCATAGGCTTCGGTGGGATCCGCCCGCAAATTGCCCCGGCAGATAATCGCCTGGGGACGGTACTCCACGTTTTGCAAATAAAAAACGTTCCAGGGGAAGCAGTGGTTGAGCTTTTCCCGCGGCACTTCGGAAATGGGGGTGTGGGCAAGAGCCAGCGAGACCGGATCGGCGGCGCTGTCTTCTTCCTCTTCCTCCGGCTCAGATTCTGCAGCCAGAGAAGGATCCCCTTCTGGCGCCTCAGGCCGGGGGTCTGTGGGTCGAATGCCCCCTCGCCGCACCAAGGTCATGCTGATAAAGTAAGAGGTGAGAAAGAGCACCAACATCAGCAACGGGGGCACTTCGTACTGAAGCACCTGCCGCCCCAGCACCCAAACCAAGGGGGGCAGCATCATCACCAGCCACAGGATCCGCCACGGCACCTTGGAGAGGCGGGCCACACTTTTTTGCAGCAGCAGGTAGGTTGCAGAACCCACCAGTGCCAACAGGATCCAATCTGCCATGAGTTGCAAAAAACAGAGGAGAACGCCTCTACCAAGCTAGCGGCAAACCCAATCTCCCTGCTATGGCCAGCAGGAGGGATCCCTCAGGAGCCAAACTTTTGCTTGGCCTGCTCGTAAACTGCCACCGTGATCTTCTGGATCCCGGCTTCGCGGGCAAACTGTTCAATCTTCCTACGGGCAGCCGGACGCACAAAGAAGGGGATTTCTTTAAGGCGCGCCTCTGCTTCTGGCGTCCACTCTATCGCTTCGTCCATCCCCCATGCCCTCAACGCAACATCCACGCCGGCAGGAGAGTGTGCCCTGTCATGCCTCGCAGGGTGAAATAGACAAACAGCAGCAACAGCAGGGATCCCAGTGTAACCAGGGCCGCCGCCGCCGGACTTTTGCGATACAAACCAACAAAAGGCTGGAGGCCAGCCCAGATCCCCCCCAGCAAAACGGTAACGAAGTAAGTGGGGTAACGGGAGACATTCTCCACAAATTGGTCTTCCAGTCTGCGGGGAGGCTGCGGTTGTGGCATGAGCGGCTCGAAGCCCAACTCCTTTTTCCTCAGTGTGCCACAGATAGCTGTCGTTGACACACTCCCTCGCCTGAAGCTTGGGTCTCAGTCGCCAGACTACTGGGTTTTTTGAGCGGTTAACCACCCACCCACGCCGTTTGGTTCACCCCCTCCGCAAGGGGAAAGCCTATCATTTCCGCGTATCAGAAAGAACATCCATTTGACAGGGAGTGGTTGGAGCCTAGGGGAGACCGCGTAGATTCAGGAAACCGAGAACCTGATATGGTAGGCGTTATCCTGCCTGCTTTGCCCTTTTGCTCAGCGCGGCCACCCTCTTCTGGACTGATGCGAGAATTGCCCTCTGATGCTTCCAATCGTGCCGGCGTACCGTTTGGGGATCAGACCCTGGCGTTGATGCGTGTCCAGGAAGCCTTGGATCAACTGGAAGCGGCCATTCTCAGCAGCCCTCGCCTGTTCTGGTCTCGCACGCTCATTGAAGAAGAAAGCATTTTGGAGCAGTTGGACTTTATCCGCCTCAACTTGCCAACAGCCCTAGAGGAAGCGGAAGAATTGCTGCGCCAGCGGGATCGGATTTTGGCCGAGGCCAATCGCTATGCCCAAGAAATCGTAGCCATGGCCCAACGCAGAGCCGAGCAGCTTCTCAACGAATCGACCATCCTGCGGCAAGCCCAAGCCCAGGCGGAGCAGTTGTTGCAACAAACCTATCAACAGAGCGAGGAAGTGCGGCGGCAGACACTGCAGGAATCAGAGCGCCTGCAGCGGGAAGCCCACCATTACGTGGATCAGGTTTTGCAAGACCTGGAGTTGCGGTTGTTGGAATCGTTGCGAGTGATCCGCAACGGGCGGCAAAATCTTCAGGCCTGAGTTCTTGGCTGGGGACTGTCCACTTGTCCATTTTTAAGTCAATATAGGGGTAGCATCCAAGCTTGCCTGCCCTGCGGATTCGTGGTAGCCAAACTGGCCTCCGACAGGAAAGACGACGATAAGTCTTGGATGTGCTGGCAGGAACTCGACCCGCTGCAGACTGCTGTTGCGCTGAAGGGATCCTGGCCCTTTGCGCCGGCTTAGAGCAGTTCTTCTTCGCTTACCCAAGAGCACGTGGCACTCTTTTCAGCGATTGCTCCAGAACTGTACCCATCGGGCCACTTTCACAGCGGGCTCGGCCTTTGGCCTGCGAGTTCCGGCTTTGACCCTTGTTGGGAAGCCACTCTGTCGTTTAGGAGATTCTATGCCTAGTGAACCCAAAACCCGTAAGAGCCGTGAAAGTGTCAACCCACGCCCGCGCGACCGTCGCCGTGAAGCTGCCAAAGGCAGCAAAGAGGCAGGTTCAGCCACCGCCCTCTCTCTGCCGAAGTTAATCCAAGAAAATGCCGTGCTCCAATCTCGCAGCCAGTTGTTGTTGATGTACAGTGACTTCCAAACCGAAATGCCCAACGATGGCAAAACCGGTGTGGGCACCTGGCTACAGTCTCGGCTTAAGGAGCACGGCATGCCCAGCCTGATGCGTTTTGGCCCCCGCTCTCGCCCCCAGGTTTTCCGCCGCGATGAATTTCGCGAGTGGATTGCGCTGGCTCTGACCTCTGTGAACCCTCAAGGCGATACTGCCCCCTGAAGGCAGCCGAGCTAGGCCGTGAGGGGAAGTTGAGCAGTACGTTCAGAGGCTGACGGCCCAGGGATCCCGTTGCGGGAAGAGGGTGAACTGGGCTTTTCTACATCCGGCAGCAGCAGGTCCCGAATGAGGCGGGCTGCCGAGCGTTGCAACCAGCGGGAGGCCAATTGCCGGCCCAGTTGTTGGGCTTCCGGCTTGGCGGCCACTTTGGCGACGATGGGCAGAAGCTGCAGCGGCTGAAAGGTCGGGTTGCGGCTGAGGAGTTCCCACAGACGCTGCAAATGAGCCAAGCCGTCTGAGGTGCCGTTCCCTGAGCTGGAGAACAGCACATCCACCAGGCGCTCCCGCAGGAAAGCCCCCCGCTCAGAAAAGATAAACTCGACGGCTTTTTCTAGGGATCCCTGCAGGTCAAAATCTTCGCTGTTGGCGGCGTTGCGCAGCAGGTTCTCCAGGCGGTTCCAGCGAAATTGCCCTTGGTTAAACAGCAGCTCCCGCAG
>NZ_JANSJC010000054.1:0-1273 GCF_047462375.1 Synechococcus sp. H55.8
CCCCATCTGAGCTAGAGTAAACGCGGTCCAGGGAACCGGTAGGCTGGATACAGCTATCGACAGGATGCTTTATGGAGATGGCTTTTCGAGACGCGGCTTTGGCCCCCCGCATTTTGGCTTTGGTGCCGGGGGGGATTGGCGACCAGATTTTGTTTTTTCCCACCTTGGCCAGTTTGCGGCAGCGCTATCCAGAGGCGGAGCTGGCGGTGCTGGTGGAGCCGCGGGCGGCGGCGGCCTATGAGGTTTGCCCCTCGGTCAATCGGGTGCTGACCTTCCCGTTCAAGCAGCAGCTCTCGTTGGCAGACCTCAGCGACCTGCTGGGGCGGATTCGGGAGCGGCCGTACGACGCGGTGCTGAGCCTGGGCCGAAGCTTGGGGGTGAAGCTGCTGCTCTGGCTGACCGGGATCCCCAAGCGGGTGGGCTATGCGCCGCCGGGGCCAGGCCGGCCTTGGCTCACCGACCCGGTGCCCCTGAAGCCGGCCCAATATGCCGCCAACATGTACCACGACCTGGTGCAGGGGTTTGGCATTGTGGCGCCGGCGGGCTTGCCTCAGATTCGCCTCAAAAAAACAGACCTGGAGTGGGCGGAGCAAGAGCGCCGGCGCCTGCTGGGGGACGCCGCCCAAGACTATGTGCTGTTGCATCCGGGGGCCAGCCAACTGTCGCAGGAGAAGGGCATTCAGAAGCTCTATCCCCCTGAGAAGTGGGTGAAGGTGGTCAGGGGCTTTCGGGAGAAGCGGCCGGAGCTGCCCTTGGTGCTGGTGTTGGGGCCAGAGGATGAGCAGTTGGCAAAAGGGTTTTTGTCGCAACTGCCGGATCTGGCGGTGAGCCGCCCTGCCCAGCTGGGGCAACTGGCGGCCTTGATTGGTGGGGCAACGCTGCTGTTGTGTGTGGATAGCGCTCCCATGCATCTGGGGGTGGCGACGCAGACGCCGCTGCTGGCGCTGTTTGGGCCGACTGAACCGGAACGGCTGCTGCCGGCTGAAGGGCCGTTTCGGTTCCTCAAGGCGGCCAATGGGGCGATGGAGTCGATTGTGCCGGAGCAGATTCTGCAGGTGATCTTTCCTGGTTAGGGATGCGGACGAAGGGACTTGAACCCTTACGCCTTGCGGCACTAGATCCTAAGTCTAGCGCGTCTGCCGTTCCGCCACGTCCGCTGTTGTCCCTCATGCTAACCCGGCAACCGGGCAACGGCGACCTGCAGGTCATCGGTAGCGTCCAAAACCACCCAGCCTTGCCCCACCGTCCGTTTCCACAACTCAAAGTGCAAGTG
>NZ_JANSJC010000055.1:0-1262 GCF_047462375.1 Synechococcus sp. H55.8
CCCTGGCGGAGACCATCGTGGATGTGGCCCAGGAGCGGCAGGTTACCGACATAGTCATGGGCAAGCGGGGCCACCGCCCCTGGGAGCAAGTGTTGGTGGGATCCACTTCCCAAGCAGTGTTGGAGACCAGCTCCATTCCGGTGATTTTGGTAGAGGAAGAGGATTTTGGAAAGAGAGGGATCCCCATTCTCGAAGGCGAAAAAAGCTGAGGATCCTCCTTTTTCTCTGGCTGAGTTCTCTATTTAGGTTCATTGATTCGCAATCTCATTGGAATAGCTGCAATACTACATAGTATCGACCGGGTAGGCGCGAATGGCTGCATCTACTGTTGCAATGGTCAATCCATTTTGTAGAGCTTGGCAGATAAGGATTCTGTCGAACGGATCCCGGTGTAGTAGCGGAAGCTTAGCTAGTTGAGCTACACTATCCTCATCAAGGTCAAGACTGGCAATTTGATGTAGGTTTCTTTGTTTGGGTAAGTAAGTTGCAGGATGCTCCGGCAAAGGTAGCTTGCCCAACTGGTGTTTAACAGTGGCTTCCCAGATTGAGATTACGCTCAGGTAAACCTGATTGTTTGCATCGCGAATTGCGTCTCGAAGATGCTCTGAAAGTCGATTGCTACCGCTGATAAACCATAAAAAGATATGTGTATCTAGAAGAATTCTCATTGGCTCTCAAATGCGTTGAGAACATCTTCTGGCAAAGGAGCGTCGAAATCATCTGGAACGACAAATTCACCCGCACACAGACCAAACGGGCGTAACCGCTGACTACTGGAGATAGGTCTGAGCTCAGCGATAGGCTTGCCCGACTTAACAATGACAAGAGTTTTACCCGTCTCCACTTGATGAAGGTACTTTAGGGGATCACGTTGAATTTCATCAACAGTTACAATTGACATCGACTTAGCTCATCTAACTCACTATACTCAAGATACTCAATGGGCAAGCAATCTCTCAAAACTCGATCACCTGAAGCCATCTGGGTAAAAATCCTTGACTAACTGGCTTGATTTGTCCTTCAGCAAAGATGCAAGCCTCCCCATCGAAGTCAAAACCTCGCTCCTCAGCCGCCTACCTTAGAGTACCAGGTACTACACCATGTTCCGCATCAACAGCAATAGCCTAGATCTGACTCAACGCCGAGGAGCTGCTTATGTCCGATTTCCCTTCTGCGTGGCGCTTTATTGTTTTGCTGGGGATCGTCAGCCTCTGCGCCGACGCCACCTACGAGGGGGCCCGCAGCATCTCCGGAGCTTTTTT
>NZ_JANSJC010000056.1:0-1139 GCF_047462375.1 Synechococcus sp. H55.8
GGATTAGCCACGGATGGCCGGCGCCACTTCCACCGCCGCCAAATCCAGCGGGAAGTTGTGCGCATTCCGCTCGTGCATCACTTCCATCCCCAGGTTGGCACGGTTCAGCACATCCGCCCACGTCCCAACCACACGACCGTTGCTGTCCACAATCGACTGGTTGAAGTTGAACCCGTTCAGGTTGAACGCCATGATGCTGATCCCCAGCGCCGTAAACCAAATCCCAATCACAGGCCACGCCGCCAGGAAAAAGTGCAGACTCCGGCTGTTGTTGAACGACGCATATTGGAAAATCAACCGCCCAAAATACCCGTGCGCCGCCACAATGTTGTAGGTCTCTTCCTCTTGCCCAAACTTGTAACCCAAGTTCTGCGACTCCTCTTCCGAAGTCTCACGAATCAGGCTCGAGGTCACCAACGACCCGTGCATCGCACTAAACAGCGCACCCCCAAACACGCCAGCCACGCCCAACTGGTGGAACGGGTGCATCAAAATGTTGTGCTCCGCTTGGAACACCAACATGAAGTTGAACGTCCCCGAAATCCCCAAGGGCATCCCGTCCGAAAACGACCCCTGACCAATCGGGTAAATCAAAAACACGGCCGTCGCCGCCGCCACCGGCGCCGAGTAGGCCACCGCAATCCAGGGACGCATCCCCAAGCGGTAGCTCAGCTCCCACTCCCGGCCCATGTAGCAAAACACCCCAATCAAAAAGTGCAGCACAATCAGCTGGTAGGGGCCGCCGTTGTACAGCCACTCATCCAAAGAAGCGGCTTCCCAAATCGGGTAAAAGTGCAGACCAATCGCAGCCGAAGAGGGCACCACCGCCCCAGAAATAATGTTGTTGCCGTACAGCAAAGAACCAGACACAGGCTCGCGAATCCCGTCGATGTCCACCGGGGGAGCACCGATAAAGGCAATGATGAAGCAGGTGGTGGCAGTCAGCAGGGTGGGGATCATCAGCACCCCGAACCAACCGATGTAGAGACGGTTGTCGGTGGAGGTGACCCACTCGCAGAACTGCTCCCACACGTTGCTGGTTGAGCGACGTTGGATAACAGTAGTCATGATGGCAAACTTCCCTGAGGAAGCGCGAAGATTGACAACACAACCTTAAAACATCCGTTAAGTTCTGTCAA
>NZ_JANSJC010000057.1:0-1048 GCF_047462375.1 Synechococcus sp. H55.8
TTTAGAGCGCGTTGCCGCGGGGTAGGACTTCTTCGGGGAACTCAAAGCGCTCGTGCGGCTGGTCCTGCGGCGCCATCCAGGCCCGAATCCCCTCGTTGAGCAAAATGTTCTTCGTGTAGAACGTCTCAAACTCAGGATCTTCTGCCGCCCGCGTCTCCTGACTGATAAAGTCATACGCCCGCAGGTTCAGCGCCAACCCCACCACTCCAATGCTCGACATCCACAATCCCGTCACCGGCACAAACAACATGAAAAAGTGCAGCCACCGCTTGTTGGAAAACGCTATCCCAAAAATCTGGCTCCAGTACCGGTTCGCCGTCACCATCGAGTACGTCTCTTCCGACTGCGTCGGCTCAAACGCCCGAAACGTGCTCGCCGCTTCCCCATCCTGAAACAACGTGTTCTCCACCGTCGCCCCATGGATGGCACACAGCAGCGCTCCACCCAACACGCCGGCCACCCCCATCATGTGGAAGGGGTTCAGCGTCCAGTTGTGGAACCCCTGGAAAAACAGCAAAAAGCGGAAAATCCCCGCCACCCCAAAGCTGGGGGCAAAAAACCAACTGCTCTGCCCCAGCGGGTAAATCAAAAACACGCTCACAAACACCGCAATCGGCGCGCTGAAGGCAATGGCGTTGTAGGGCCGCACCCCCACCAGGCGGGCAATCTCAAATTGCCGCAGCATAAAGCCAATCAAGCCCAGCGCCCCGTGCAGCGCCACAAACGTCCACAGCCCGCCAATCTGGCACCAGCGGGTAAAGTCCCCTTGGGCTTCCGGGCCCCACAGCAGCAGCAGGCTGTGGCCCATGCTGTCGGCGGGGGTGGACACGGCCACGGTCAAAAAGTTGCACCCTTCCAGGTAGGAGCTGGCCAGGCCGTGGGTGTACCAAGAAGTTACAAAGGTGGTGCCGGTCAGCCAGCCGCCCAAGGCCAAGTAGGCGCAGGGGAACAGCAGCAGCCCCGACCAGCCGATAAACACGAATCTGTCGCGCTTGAGCCAGTCATCGACGATGTCGAACCATCCTCGCTCCTGGCGTACGCGCCCTAC
>NZ_JANSJC010000058.1:0-941 GCF_047462375.1 Synechococcus sp. H55.8
TCCGGCGCTGCCGTGGGTGAACCTCAGCAGCCTGGTAAAAGAGACAACCCCAGCATAACTCCCCGACCGCCCTGCCGAAATCCTCAGGGATCTTATGTCCCCAAACGAACCAAGCGGGAGCCGTGCTGCCTGACTTGGGGGAGATGCCCTTGTTTTCATAGAAAGCCAGCATGATCCCAGGGACTTGGCTTTCAAGAAGCTACACAGATGCACGTAAAGGCAAGAAAATCTCGACGACTCTCGCTTAACGCATTTAGCATTTAGTTGTACTTATCTTAATAATAAACAAGTTCTAGTATTTTTAAGTTGAAACCTTCTAATGAAGGGCCTATCATGATCGGACGCACTTTAGGATCAAGCTTCTGGGATAGGGCAGCCTTATGAACAAGCTTCAAGACAGTCTGGTGAAGGCTCTCACCATTGACGGGGCACTGGGCGTCGCTTTGGGGGACTGGAAGACCGGAATGTGTCTGGGGTTTAAGGGCACCAACAGCCCTGCCTTTCCCGAAGCTAATCTGGAGTTGGCCATTGCCGGAAACACAGAGGTGATCCGCGCCAAGATGCGAGTTGCAGAGTCTCTTAAGTTCACCGACAGAATCGAAGAGATACTTATTATTCTGGAGACTCAGTATCACCTGATGTATCTACTTAAGCACATACCTGGGCTATTTTTCTATCTGGCTTTGGATCGAGAGAAAGGCAACTTGGCTCTTGCTCGTATCAAGCTCTCCCAAATCGAAAAAGAGCTGACTCTCTAAAAGTTACGGCCTTTTCCGGCCTCACAGGAGTTCTGCAGCCAAGCAAGATTCTTTTAGAGCTTGCTCTACGTTGAGGTGATGGAGTAGGTAGCAACCAAGCCAAAAGAATGCGGAACCGGGGACTTGAACCCCGATGGCATTGCTGCCACTAGAACCTGAATCTAGCGCGTCTACCATTCCGCC